>NZ_MAFX01000031.1:0-11642 GCF_001683555.1 Methanohalophilus sp. DAL1
TCACAGAATGCCATTTGGACAGGTTATGAGCATTTTGCTCATAATCTACGACAAACAGGGTTATTGACATTTGATGTATCCCAAATACATCCAATGAATGATATAACAACTCGTAGGAATCTCCATGCGTAAGCGTGGAGTAGTTCAAACTCTAATTAAATCTTATTCTTACCCCCCTTGCTCCCCGTATCTGGAGGATAGCTATGAAAGAAGAAATATGGATTGAAAAATACAGGCCCTACAGGCTTGAAGATGTGGTGGGACAATCAGATACAATTGAAAGATTGCGGTCCTACATAAAAACCAATAATCTTCCACACTTGCTTTTTTCAGGTCCGCCCGGTGTAGGAAAAACAGCTACTGCCGTATCGATTGCCAGAGAACTTTTTGGGGATGATTGGCGGGAAAATTTCACTGAACTGAATGCCTCGGATGAGCGTGGTATTGATGTGGTCAGGAACAAAATAAAGAATTTTGCAAAAACTTCTCCAATAGGTGGAGCGGATTTTAAGATAATCTTTCTTGATGAGGCAGATGCTCTCACACCTGATGCGCAGTCTGCATTGAGACGTACCATGGAACGCTATACGAACAATTGCAGATTTATTCTTTCATGTAATTATTCTTCCAAGATCATTGAGCCAATCCAATCCAGATGTGCTGTTTACAGGTTCCGTCCTCTTTCCGATGATGCAATAGGCAAACGTTGTCGGTATATAGCAGAAAAGGAAGGTCTGGATATTGCAGATGATGGTATTGAAGCCATCAAATATGTTGCAGAAGGGGATATGCGCAAAGCAATAAATGCCGTTCAGGCTGCTTCAATGTTTGATTCCAGTATCCATGCGGACAGTATTTATCGGATTACTGCCACGGCCCATCCTGAAGAAATAAGGGCCCTTTTGGAAAGTGCTCTTGGAGGCAACTTTATTTCATCTCGCAAAAAGCTTGAAGATTTAATGGTTTTAAGAGGTTTGTCGGGGGAAGATGTTGTAGGTCAGGTTTACAGGTCTCTCTTTGATCTTGACATGCCTGCCCGGAAACTTGTCTCAATTGTTGATGTGCTGGGTGAAATCGATTTCAGGATAACTGAGGGGGCTGACGAGCGCATCCAGCTGGATGCTTTACTTGCCCATCTCTCCATTGAAGGTGAGGAATAAGGTTATTGAATGCTTTTTGGTGGCCATCTTATCGGTTTACTGGGTTCTGTTCCTTCCTGGCTTGCTACCATAGTAATGGCTGCTTTGCCGGTAACCGAGCTCAGGGGTGCAATCCCAATAGCTATAGGTTTATACAATATGTCTCCCCTGGAAGCATATTTTCTGGCTGTTTTTGGTAATATGCTTCCAGTGGTGCCTCTTTTATTGTTTCTTGAGCCGGTTTCATCCCGGCTCAGGCGTTTTTATATTTTAGACAGGTTTTTTGGGTGGCTTTTTGCACGCACCCACCGTAACCATTCGAAGAGGTTTGAAAAATACGGAACCATGGCACTGGTTATGTTTGTGGCCATCCCGCTTCCGATTACCGGTGCATGGACCGGTTGTGCAGCAGCTTTTGTTTTTGGAATCAAATTCAGACACTCTCTTATTGCCATTCTGGCAGGGGTCATGATTGCCGGTTTTATAGTAACCATATCCACACTGATAGGAATTGGTGTTATGGGTCTTGCAGTTTAAACTTAGTCACGTGTCTTGCGTGCAATATCAACTGCCATTTTTATATCTACTTCTTTAACAGTTTTCCTTCCTGCATGCCTGGCAAGAGCAATGGCTTCAGTCGATATTTTCATGCCATATTCTTCCAGTATCCTGGCAAGCTCCTCACTTGCACTTTCACTAATTCTCTCTGCACCTGCTTCTCTGATAACTCTTCCAACCGGTGCAACTGGTATTATTGTCATTCTTTCTTATGTCTCCTTTATTGGGCGATTAATGTATTTACTGGGTTAATCATCAATTTCTTCATCAAAATCGATACTGACACTACCTGATTCTTTTGCCAGTGTTTTGGAAATGAATCCTGATTCAAGATGGCAGGCATGAATTGCTCCACTGGGTACGATACAGGTCGGACATGTGTGTGCTTCCTGTGCCTTTTTGGTGATGTAGTTGTCCCGTATGTCAAAAATTTCCATTCTGGGTACTTCCATTTTTGACATTGCCTGTATTTTTTTGCAGTCACTGGTAATATCGACTTTAACTTTTTTTCCTTCTTTTTCTGCATTAATTTTATGCTTATAACCACAGATTCTTGAGTTTACAGTAACTTCTGTCATATTTTAACTCCTGTTATGATTGGTGCTTCTCTCTGATAATTATGTTTGGTGGTCTTATATAACAGTTATGCACTTTTCTTACAAAACCACTATGATTATGTTCCTAACTATAGTTTTTCTCCGGGAATAATTCGACATCCTTAAATATCCAAAAGAAAGAGATTATTAGCAGTTCATTAAAATGACTTAATCATTCTTTTATGAGGGATACAAATTGGACAGAGATAAAATAATCGAACAGGTTCTTGAAAAACTGGGTCAGGTAAAAGGTGTAGGTGCTACAACACTACTTTCTTCAGAGGACAGGGAAACCATAAGAAAAATGGAGGAAAAGGCTGACCAGATGACTTTAATGGGTCTGGGTAGAGGTGATAATCAGGGTGTGAAAAAAGTACTTGATATGGACGTACTTGTGTCTTTCTTTACGGACATGGATTATGAATGGCCCTCTGGCCCAAATGTAATCTTAAAGCATAAAGATAAAAAAGTGGGTGAAGACACTGAGGATGCCGAAAGGATTAAAGAAGTGGAAAAGTGTGCCGATTCTCTTGTAATAGGAAATATTATCATTTATGACAAAGAGGTCCTTATGGATGCCAATAGCAGCAAGGAACCGCTTGTAGTTGTCCTCCCACCCAAAGAATGTGAACCTGTAGGCTGTATTGAAGGCGTTAGTGATGCAATTCTGGCTTCCCCCTCACCTCCTACTGATGAATACATTAAAGAAAGGATGTGTGAGAAGAACGAATGTGGGAGCGGTACATTCCTACTGGGATTTGATTTTGAGAACAAAAGCTGATTTACAGCGTATAGCAATTTAATTATTATGTAACAGTGTGGTTTTGTGATTACTTCACAAAACCTTATATACCTTTGAATTTTATCTTCTTTATGCATTACTTTCTGTATTAATAGAGGTGTATAAAATGTATGGTATTGCTCTAGATTTGGGAACAAGTGGTTTTCGGGCACAATTGATTGATCTTGATACGAAGGATGTTTTAAAGACTGCTATTACAATGCGCCATCCTCTGCCGGGCGGAAATGTGATGGATCATCTGGATTTTTCTATTCAGGTAGGTCCTGATATTTCACATGAAATAATGATGGATACGGTAAAGAAAATAATCGAAAGACTTGATGTTGACCCGGCAGATATCAGACGTATTGCTATATGTGGAAATCCTATACAGCTTTCAATTTTCCAGAACATTGAGATCCGCGACCTGGCGTATGCAGGTAAAAACAAACAAAAAAAGCTTGGTGTCGAAAATGTGGTGCGTGATGCCCGGGTTTTCGATGCTTCTGAGATATTTGATGGTGTGATTCCCCTTCCAAATTGCGAAATCATAGTCCCTCCCGCAATCAAACATGAAATTGGTGCCGATGCACTGGCAATGATGATTAAGACCGATTTCTATGAACAGGAAAAACCTTCTCTTGTAACGGATTATGGTACAAATGCCGAAATGGCACTTAAAGTAGGGGAAAAGATTATTACTGGCAGTGCAGCTGCAGGTCCTGCAATTGAGGGGCAGGGTATATCCTGTGGTATGCTTGCAAGTCCCGGTGCAATATCCGATGTAAATCCTGAGGGTGATTATTGGAGAATTACGATTTTGGATGAGGATATGTCTCCCCGTAAAGCCCATCTGATTGACCCGGCCACCGGTGACATAAAAGAAGCCAGTGACCTGATTGTAAAAGGGATTACCGGTACGGGTGTAATTGCGACAATTTCGGTTGCCCTGGATACTGGATTAATCGAGAAACTTCCAAATCTGCCCAACGGTAAAATTATCCTGGCTGATGGTGTGGAAATTTATGACAGGGATATTGAAGAAGCAGGCAAAGCTATTGGTGCGATACGTGCTGCACACCTGACTTTACTTGTTGAAGCAGGTCTTGCCTATGAAGACCTTGATTATATGTATATGTCCGGTGCAACAGGTGCATATATTGATGCGGACAAAGCCAGGATACTGGGGTCCTGTCCAAACTTTTCCAAATCAATAGTGCAATTTGGTAACACTTCTATCTCCCTTGCAAGGGAACTTGTATTTGATGTAGGTCGTCTTGAGGATGTTAAGGAAGTAGCCAACAAAATAAAGGCCGACCATTTGATGATGGCAGAAAGCCAAACATTCTCGAACTTCTATGTTTGTGAACTTTCCTACTGGACACAGGGAATGCCCATTGAAACATACAATCAGATGCTTGAAATGTATGGTCTTCCAACATTACCTGAGCCTTATAAAGATCCTGTAATTGAAAAGAGGGTCATAAAGGATATTGATGAAGTAGGCAAAGAAGGCCTTGAAGTTGTGAGAAATCTGGGTATCGTAATAGAAGAGGAGGCTCCGGATTGCATTCTTTGCCGTAAGTGTGAAGAGGAATGTCCTGAAGATGCTATTATAGCGCTGGAAGAAGGCGGTAAGAAATATGTGCATTATGATAGTGAAAAATGCCTTGGGACTTCCTGCCATCGATGTGTTGCAATTTGTCCGGTGGATGCAATTCATTACATAGACATTGATATCAAAACAATCTGATCTCTCTCTTTTAGCGGGCGCGTGTGGAGCGCGCTTTTCTTCTTATTTATAATTTCCGTTTGTGCCATTCATAATTCTGTTATTCCTATTGTTACTCTATATTCATATTTAGAAATAACAATGTCTGTATAATCAATATTAATATGTTGAATAATACTTGTGTGTTATTGGGGGGTTTGGAGCAAATTGCCTTGTTTTTGTTATGTAATTTTGTTGCAAAATTGATTTGATATAAACGGTGTCCATTATCTTTGATGATTCTACATTGAGGATATTGGTCCAATGACAAATATAATTGATTTTTAGTTGATTCCTATCTCATTAATCGGTGGATGTATGTTGATCTTTCCTTTTTGTGATAACTACTGGTACCTCCCTGGTCTGCCTTTTACCGACAAATATATATGGGCGTATTAAAAATCAGATTATGACAGCTAGTAATGGAGATGGAACTTACAGCACTACAAATTTGACGGATATTCGGCAAAGTTTGTTATGTTTATTTACGGAGGTTGTAAGTTTGCCAATGAATAAGGGTTGGTTTTCCTTCCCGTAATTTGTTGGCTAAAAAATTGCATGGGATGCGGATCACCCATCTCCTGGTCCGATGTTAAACCTGTGCTGGTGGTTATCCACCAAACCGTGAAATATGAATAAATATAGGAGTGAAAGGAAATGAAAGAACACTACTATCCAGGTGCACGCCCTCTTAATGGCGTTGAACTTAACCTCTTCTCTGAAGAGGATTTAAGGATGATCCATTCCGCAACAATGGAAGTCTTCCAGAACCCGGGTGTCCAGGTTTCTGATGCTGAAGCAAGACAGATCTTCAAGGAAGCCGGCTGTGAAGTCGACGAAAAATCTCAGGTAGTAAAAATCCCTGAATATCTTGTAAACAGAGCTCTTATGGACGCTCCCTCAAGGTTCACTCTTTGGGGACGTGACAAGAAAAACAACACAGTTCAGGAACACAAAGGTAAGGTCAACTGGACCTGCTTCGGTACTGGTGTCAAGATGTGCAACTATGAAGCACCAGGCAAGTACAAGACTGTCGATTCTGTTGAGCAAGATGTAGCAGACACTGCCAAACTTTGTGACTGGGCAGACAACATTGACTACTACTCCCTCGCAGTATCTGCCCGAGATTGGGCAGGCAAGGGTGCGCAGGATGTTCACGAAACATTCACACCATTGACCAACACCTCCAAGCACTACCACCACATTGATCCTGTAGGCGAAAGTGTCGAGTATTACAGGGACATGGTCCATGCTTACTATGGTGGAGACGAAGAAGAAGCCCGTAAGAAACCAATATTCTCCATGCTTCTCTGTCCAACCAGTCCACTTGAACTCAGCAACAACGCATGTCAGGTCATCATCAAGGGTGCACGCTTTGGTATCCCTGTAAATGTCCTGAGTATGGCTATGTCCGGCGGTTCATCTCCAGTATTCCGTGCTGGTACCCTCGTTACACACAATGCAGAGGTCCTTGCAGGTATCGTACTTGCACAGATCACTGTACCAGGTACTTCAGTATGGTATGGTAGTTCCACCACAACCTTCGACCTGAAGAGGGGTACTGCTCCAGTTGGTGCACCTGAACTTGGTCTAATCAGTGCGGCAGTCGGTAAACTTGCACAGTTCTATGGTCTCCCGTCCTTTGTTGCAGGTACCTAGGCTGATGCCAAGATTCCTGATGGCCAGGCAGGTCACGAGAAGACAATGACTACCCTGCTTCCTGCATTTGCCGGATGTAACACCCTCTATGGTGCAGGTATGCTTGAACTTGGTATGACCTTCTCCCTTGAGCAGCTCGTATTCGACAACGATATGATAGAGATGACCAAGTCCGCAATGCGTGGAATTCCTGTTGACGAACTGACCCTTGGTGTAGAATCCATCCAGAAGGTAGGAATCGGCAAGAATTTCCTTGCACACAAGCAGACCAGAAACTACATCGACAGAGTCTCCGATCCAAAACTCATTAACAGGGACATGTTCGGTGACTGGGAAGCAGCAGGTTCCAAGGACCTTGCAACCGTTGCTCATGAAAAGGTCGTTGACATCATGAAGAACCACGAAGTTACACCAATCGATGCTGACCTTATGAAAGACATGAAAGCTGTCATGGACAGGGCAGACGAAGATGTCAGGAACGCAATGTAATTTAATTTCAATTTAAATTTTTAGGAGAATAAAAATGGCTACACAGGAAGAGTTACAAGAAAGAGGAAAAGCTGCAGTTATGGATTTTGATGAAGATGCAGTTGTAGAAGTTGCAGAAGAATGTATCTCTGCAGGACTTGATCCGGTTGCACTCATTCAGGAAGGCTTCACTGCCGGAATGAACGAAATCGGTGATCAGTTCGAGCAGGGTACTCTTTTCCTTCCACACGTCATTGCTGCATCCGAAGCAATGAGTGCAGGTGTTGAAGTTCTCACTCCCGAACTTGAGAAACTTAGCACAAAATCCGAAAACAAGGGTACAATCGCAATCGGTACCATCGAAGGTGACATTCATACCATCGGTAAGGACATCGTTGCAACCATGCTCAAGATCGCTGGTTTCAATGTAATCAATCTCGGAAGAGATGTGCCAATCGCTGACTACGTCAACGCTGTAAAAGAAAATAAACCAGATATCCTTGGTTCCTCTGCCCTGATGACCACCACCATGGTCCTTCAGACTCAGGTAGAAGAACAGCTCAAGGAGGCTGGTTTACGTGACGGCGTCAAGACAATGGTCGGTGGAGCACCTGTTACCCAGGATTGGGCAAACAAGATTGGTGCAGACATCTACGCCGAGAACGCAGCTGACGCAGTCACCAAATGTAAGGCAGCAATGGAATAATTCCGTTGATGTGTGTGGGTGTATTGTTTGATACACCCACAAATTTATAACCTCTCTAATATCTATATATATTTGCTATATCAACTATAAATAATTGTAAATGAACTGGAGGAGATTGTTTGGTAGATCTACAAGCATTAAGACAAGCAGAACATGGAAGACGTATCCGCTTTGGATATATGTGGGCACTTTTCTGTGCTGTACTTTGGGGTCTCTGGTATATACCAAGTACCGTCGTATGGGATTTGAATCCTTTTGATACAATGTATGCAGATATCGCAGCTACAAGTGGTGACTCTATGGCACTTGTTGTTACGGCAATATTGATTACCGCGATAAATGCTGTGACAGTTGTAATTGCACTTCTTGTATGGAATGGTGTACTGGGTAACTATGGTGAGATGGTAAGAACTGCAAAGGCTTTCAAACCATGTTCAAGATGGTTCCTGTTTGCATCTCTGTTTGGTGGTCCTGTTGCAATTCTTGGTTCCTACATTGCCATGGGATTTGGCGGAGGAGCTTTCGCAGCGGTTGCTGCTTTGCTTTACCCTGTTGTTGGTGCAGGACTTGCCAATGCATGGCATGGTGAGAAAATCAGTAAGAGAGCAGCAATGGGTATTATTGTTATCATCGCTGGTAGTGTTACCATCTTTGGTGGTGGTATGATTACTGAACTCCAGAGCGGAAGTATAGGCTGGATGGGATATCTCGGTGGACTTATGGCTGCAACTGGATGGGGTATTGAAGGTGCTATTGCAGATAAGGGACTGGATGTTTCCAGTGCCGATGTTGGTCTCCATTTGAGGTTCATTGCTGAACTTGGAATATGGGTGATTGTTGCATTGCCTCTGCTGTATCTTGCTGGATATAACGTATTTTCATATGCTATCCAGGCATTTGAACCGCTAACAATGCTTATGTTTGCATTTGCAGGAGTTACTTTCGGTTTCTGCTATGTATCCTGGTATAAATCCTTCCCACTGATTGGTGTAGGACGCGGTCAGGGTATTGCAAACCTTTACGGTATGTTTGCTGTGATTTCCACCATACTGTTCTTCGGTGATGTGCCACAGTGGACTGTGCTGGTTGGTGGTGCTCTCTGTATCGTTGGTAGTTTCATAATGTTCTCCGAAGAGAGTCTGGAACTCGAAACACTTAGGGCATGAGGAGGAATCAAGAATGTCAAACTTACCAAGAAAGATCAGAATGATGGAAATTATGCAGGATGGCAAAGAGTACTGGAACTATGAAGTCATAGAACAGACTATGAAGGACTATGGTTTTCAGGGCGAGTTTTCTCGTGGCACGTTAAATATGGACCTGATTGAACTCGCAGCTGTAAGTTTCATCAAGGAAGTCGATCTCAAAGTCGATGATGAAGGTGTTTACAAGAAGGGTTTCCTTCTACACAAGTATGTAATCACTGAAGATGGAAAAGCCAGGCTATCTGAGGCATGTATGAATGCAATTTAAGGAGGCTAAATAATGGTTCAAACAGAAGCTGCAATGGAAGCTTATGATGCATATTTTGCAAATGCCTATGTACCAGCTGCCGATTATGTATGGCCAGCTGTTGTATTAATTATTGCCTTCCTGGCAATCTGGCAGGCAAGGACTTGGGTATCGAATTTCTAAACTTTAAAACGTAAAATATATATAGATATTAAGCAGTTGATGGAGTTGGCAGGTGGGTATTCACATGCCAATATCCATCGCTGATTGTGTTTTTTCTATAGTTTCACTATAGAACTTTTTAAGGAGGTTGTAACAACGACAAAAGAAGAATTATACAAAGAATTGTCTGACGCTATTGTCAGTTGCAAGAAAGACCAGGTTCTTGCTGCTGTCGAGAAAGCCCGTGGTGAACTCGAGGCTCCCGACATCATCGAGAATGGTCTTGCAGCAGGTATGAACGAAGTCGGTACTCTTTTTGAAAGAGGTAAACTTTTCCTTCCACATGTCATGATGGCTGCAGAAGCCATGCAGGCCGGTGTGGATGCACTCAAAGACGATATGCCAGAAGCATCCGAAAAAGCTGCCAGTGTAATTGTCAATGGTACAGTAGAAGGAGATGTTCACGACATTGGCAAATCCATTGTATCCACCATGCTCCAGACCTCAGGCTTCGAAGTTCATGACATTGGTCGTGATGCACCTGTAGCGGATTTCATTGCCAAGATCAAGGAAACAGACGCAAACATGGTCGGTATTTCCGCACTTATGACCACCACTCTCCAGGGCCAGAAGGAAGTCATCGAAGCCCTTGAAGAGGAAGGTCTCCGGGACAAGGTAAAAGTCATGGTAGGTGGCGCACCTGCAACCAATGCATGGGCCAAAAAGATCGGTGCAGACTGCTATGCAGAAAATGCAACAGAAGCTGTCAACAAAGCAAAAGAGCTTCTCTTATAAGGTGATTATCAATGGCAAATGAATATTTCTTAAGAATGGGAGATGGTGAGCGTATCTCCATGACCAGGGAGCAGATCATTGCAGACCTTCAGGAAGGTAGTGCAGATGCAGCAGACCTGGGTGACATTCCTGAACTTTCCGGGGATGAACTTGACAAGCTCGCAGATATCATTATGGATCCCAACCGTATAGTCAGTGTCGAACCAGGTATGGAAATCCCG
Organism: Methanohalophilus sp. DAL1; assembly: GCF_001683555.1. Lineage (NCBI taxonomy): Archaea > Methanobacteriati > Methanobacteriota > Methanomicrobia > Methanosarcinales > Methanosarcinaceae > Methanohalophilus > Methanohalophilus sp. DAL1. Next base: position 10,309 of record NZ_MAFX01000031.1, read on the forward strand.
GTAACCCACGACATTGGTACCCTCAGGATCGACGGTGACCAGGGTAACAGTGGAGTGGGCATCCCATCCAGCCGTCTTACTGGCTGTATGATGCACGAGAGAGGTTTCGGTGCAGACACCATGGAACTGGGTCACATCGACTACAGTTTCAAACCAGTCAAACCGGTCATTGCCCAAGAACAGCAGGCAATGGAAGTCTGCCAGCAGAACATGACTGTGCCCCTTCTCTACGGTGCAATGCCCAATCTTGGTCTCTATTATACACCAGATGGTCCCTTCGAGAACCCTGGTGACCTCATGAAGGCTTTCAAGATCAATGAAGCCCGTGAATCCATCGAGCATGCCGGTGACCATGCAACCCGTGACATGACCTGGATCATGCAGCACCTGCAGAAAGTAGGTTGTGACGGTGTCAACTTTGATACCATCGGTGCAGCCGGTGATGGTGATTTTTATGCTTCCCTTTATTCTATCAAGGCACTGAGGGAAGAATTCCCCAACATCTACATCGAAGCAGGTATGGCCGGAGAATGTACTCTTGGTATGCACGGTGAACTTGAGTTTGAAGGTAATGTCCTTGCAGGCCTCTGGCCACATGAACAGGTACCACTTGCAGAAAAGGCCGGTGCAAATGTGTTCGGTCCGGTCTGTAACACCAACACAAGCAAGTCTTCCGCATGGAACCTTGCCCGTGCAGTAACCTTCACCAAAGCAGCAGTTGAAACTGCAAACATCCCCTGTCATGTTGACATGGGTATGGGTGTCGGGGGTATCCCAATGTTCGAGACTCCACCAATCGATGCAGTAACCCGTGCCAGCAAGGCAATGGTCGAGATTGCCGGTGTCGATGGTATATAGATAGGAGTTGGCGACCCGATAGGTATGCCAATCTCACACATCATGGCCTCCGGTCTTACAGGTATGCGTGCAGGCGGTGACCTTGTTGCCAGGATGCAGTTCTCCAAGAACATGCGCATAAATGAAGCCAAGGATTACGTTGCCAAGAAACTCGGTGTGGAAGCACTTGACCTGAGTGACGAATATGTCATGAGGGAAATCCGTGAAGAGCTTGACATTGGTGTACTTACATCCGTTCCAGGATGTGCCAAGGGTATCGCATCCAAGATGAATATTGAGAAACTTCTCGATATTGAAATCAACTGCTGCGATAAATTCAGGCAAATCACAGGCTAAAATTTAAAGGCCGGGAAGTTTCCCGGTTTTAATTTATTATCTCTATAATACATTTCAATAAAAAGGAGCGTGGTGTTTCTTATGAGCGAAGAAAAAGGTGATGCAGGAGTTGATCTGCATCATGCGGAACAATGTAGTAA
>NZ_MAFX01000032.1:0-11530 GCF_001683555.1 Methanohalophilus sp. DAL1
TTATTTTTGCCCCAGCTACCATTATCATTTTGTTTTTTTAGTAACCAACGGATTGATTGGCCTATCTCGCCTGAGTGACCGGCCATTATAAGTGCCTGCATAACAAGATTGCTGGTTGCTATGAACTTCCAGCCACCATTTTCCTGCATCCGGGACAATAACCAGTCGGATTTTTCCCGGATAAAATCAGTGTGATCTGTTCCTGTCAGTTTTGATTGTTTCATGAGGCAAATTATGATCAATGCAATTGTACCGGGATGTTCCCATGTACTATCAAAATCCTTTATGATTTTCTGGCATTCGCCGGGGCAGGACACTTCGAGATCTGCAAGGGCAATCAGGGCATAAGTTCTATCATATATATCTTCTAAATTGCCACCTTTCTGTTTGGTTTTGATATAATGGGTGAATGCAGGATAGTAAATCCCCATTGTGGAAAGGGCCGATACACCTCTGCAAATTTCCCTGAAAGATTGTGACCTGTGAATCTCTTTTATGAGGGTGGCTGTACGGGTATATCCCCTGCCCCAGAGATAGCTGGCTGTTGTGCTTCTGGCATATTCCTTGAGGGTCACAGGCTGATTTTCATCCAGCCAATCAAGCCCTCTTCTTGCTGCATCTTTATATTTAGTTTCCTTTGTCTGAATCTTACAATCCCCTGGCTTTCTTGATAGGCTTTTCATAGAGTTTTTCAAGATGCTCTACTATATTTTCAAGAATTGGGCCTGGAATTCCCACCAGCATTTCATCCCTGCCTATATCGGTTGTCCTGCGACATCCGAAACATCCCATGGAAAAATTTACATCGCCGGTCTGGATGGGAATTATCGTTGAATCTACGCAGGTGGCCTGGAACGGTGCTGTGCTCAGGGTTACCCTCCCTCCCTTTTCAAAAGTAAACGCTGGTACGATCCAGTAAAGGGTCTCCGGAAGGTCGACCAGAACCACGACATCGGGCTTAAAGTCAGCCTTTTCAAGAGGACAAACTACTGTTGCCTGCATGGAACACTCTTCGAATTCTGCCCTCTCCTCTATCATCTTAGCAGCTGCTTCAGGTGTATCAAACATGCCGATTTTGGAGTGGAATTCCCCGCTTCTTACATTGTCAGGTGTTTCTAAAAGTCCCAGACTGGAACCACCTACCACACATGCATGTTTATCTGCCGGTATCACAAGACATTCGCCAGTCCTTGCTTTCATGATAGACTGGCAATGACGGGTTTTCTTCTCGGGTTGGTTATAGTCTGCAGGAATATCTTCGCTCTTTTTTACCAATTTCACGGCTACTGGTTCGTATCTTAGCTGCAGTATTTCCTTGAGTTTGTCACTTATCTCTTTATTTTCCATAAAAATTCCCTTGCCCTTAAAATATAATGGAAGATTAGTTGAACTTTTCCTCCACAGAATTAACGATTAAATCGAATTTTTCTTTCCAGATGGATTTGTCATCATTGACATATACATCTCCTTTGTCCCCTGATGATGAAACATCGGGTTCGATGGGCAATGTAGCAAGTATAGGGGTGTTGAAATCTTTTGCAGCCTTTTCTACAGATTCACCGCCAAAGACCTGTATTTCTTCATTGCAGTGGGGGCAGATTACACCGCTCATGTTTTCGACCATTCCGATAAGGGGTACTTCCAGCATTTCTGTAAATTTCAGGGATTTCCTTACACTTGTAAGTGCTACATCCTGGGGAGTTGTGACAACGATGGCACCGTCGACCTTGCCCAGTAACTGTACTATACTCAATGGCTCATCTCCTGTGCCCGGAGGCAGGTCTATGATCAGGTAGTCCAGCACTCCCCAGTCAACTTCTTCCAGAAACTGCTTGATGGCTCCCATCTTGGCAGGCCCTCTCCAGACAACAGGGGAATCCGGATCGTCCAGCAGTAAACCTATGGACATAACCTTGAGGTTGTCGGCAACCTGTACAGGCAGGATCCCCTTTTCTCCAACTTCGGGTCTCTTGTCAGCAATTCCAAACATTGTGGGAATACTTGGTCCATGAATATCACTGTCAAGCAGCCCGACCCTTTTCCCGCGTCTGGCAAGGGCTGCAGCGAGATTTGCAGAAACGGTACTCTTTCCTACACCGCCTTTGCCACTCATTACCATGAGCTTGTTTTTTATTCCGCGCAGATTCGATACGAGTTTTGGCTCTTCAACTTTAGAATTTACCAGACTTTCAGCTGACTGTATGTTTTGACTCATTTTAATGACTCCATTTATTCAGTAGTGTAATTTCCACCTTTGATATCTATGGCCTGCCCTTCAACAAGAGCTCTGGCGACTTTTTTTCTCGCATTTTTCAGTTCTCCCCAAAAAGCCCTTCTGGAAATTCCCATTTCAAGGGCTGCTTCTTCCTGTGTCAGCTCATCCACATCCACAAGCCGGATGGCCTCCAGTTCCTCAAATGCGAGTTCTACTACCTCAACTTCAGACCTTGGTATGCCGCAGGGTTTAAAGCACATAATAGTGGGCTCTGCCCGTATTCTGCGGGGGCATTTTGGTCTTCCTCTCCTGCATTTCATAAGTTAACCAATCACCCATAGGTGAGGAAATATATAAAGGATTCCTAATTGCCCGGTTTGTCCGACAAACAAGGTATTTATCGGACAAAACGGATGGTGGTGTAATTGCATCAAGAAATATCAAGATTTTTCAAAGTGATTTTCGGTCAAAGCGGTTGGTTCAATTAATAATATGTTGCGCACCTGTTGGCAAAATAACTTACATCCACAATCGGGCTTGTCTATAAAGTGCTCTTGCCTACAAAATTTGGAATCTGATTATAAAGTACTTTCTTGACTACAAATCTATTTTAAGGTCGCCTGAATCATATCGTTACTATAAGCAGGCTTGTCACAAGTATACTAAGCAAAGTTATATTGGATTGAAACTGGCTACTTGAATGCTCATTACTCACCGATTTATCTAAATCATCTCTTTTAGATTCTTCTGATTCAATGAATCTTTGCTCCATTATTCCAGCAATCACTTCTAAGGGCTCATTGTCTTCAATTTTGAAACCATCAGGATACCTATCCCAGATATCTTGCAATTCTGCTTTTAGCTTTTCTTTTTCTTCTTCAGTTAAATCAGACTCATCTATTCCAGTCATATATGCAATTTGACTTTCCTCATCAGTTGCAGCAAAGGCAATATATGAATAAGGAGATGCCTTTACCACATGTGGCAAAGATGCCTGTAGTTCCAAATATTCCTGGACTTCTTGCATTCCTTCTTCACCCAACTCAGCCTCCAACTCTTCCATCTTTAATTGAGCAGCATCTTTGACTGGGGTGTTGTTTTCTTCTCCAGTCGAAGCTATTGCTGACGGTGTCAGACATAGACACAATACCATACCAATACATAACACTAGCAATCCTTCTTTTCTATTCATCCGTTCTTACCCTCAATCCACCATTATGATTTGGTATATCATTATATGAATCACATCTATAATAAAATGGCCACTGGGAAAAATTTAACAAAAGGATCTTGTGGATGTTCTTTTCTTGAACTGAATCATCGAATTTGATCGCAATGTATGGCATTTGACTACAAAGTTATGTTTTAAGCTCTAAAGTATGGGACTTTTAGGGTAAGGTCGATGTGCTTGTGATCTGCATTAGAATGCATCAAGCTTTTCAATGTAATATTCGGACAAATTAATTTTTCGGACAAAGTGCAAATTGCCCTGCAAAAAAGCTATTATATTTACAGGGGAATTTTATACTAGGTTTAGGAGTCAGGTATATGAAAAATAATATGCTTCTCTGGGATGAGACAATTTTCAGAGATCCCATCGTACTGGAGCTGGATTATCTTCCCGAACAATTTATGCACCGGGATTCTCAGTTGCAATCTCTCATCTATAGTTTAAAGCCTGCAGTAAAAGGTATGAGACCTATTAATTGTCTTGTTTATGGTCCACCCGGCACCGGAAAAACCAGTGCTGTATTGAAGGTTTTTGAAGAAATAGAAGCACACACCTCGAATGTGGTCCTTGTAAAGATCAATTGCCAGATGGATTCCACCCGCTTTGCTGTTGTTTCACGCATATATCGCAAACTTTTCAATATAGACCCGCCGTCTTCAGGAGTAGCTTTCAGGAAACTTTTTGAAAAAATTGTCCTGAAACTTATCGAAAAGGATAGGGTAATGGTGGTGTGTCTGGATGATATCAATTATTTATTCCACGGCGGGCATGCCGATGAGATCATGTATTCCATACTACGAGCCCATGAACAGTATCCCGGTGTGAAAATGGGTGTAATTGCGATTGTAAGTGATACGGGAAAACTTTACAGGTTTGATCCAAAGGTGAGTTCTGTATTCCTGCCTGAAGAGATTGAATTTCCTCCTTATTCTTATGACGAAATAGGAGACATCATTTCTTCCCGAATCCAGCTGGCTTTCTATCCGGAAGTAGTCCCGGATCAAGTCAGAGAGAAAATAGTGAATTATGTCGATTTGACCGGTGATCTGCGTGTTGGTATCGATCTACTCAAGAGATCAGGCCTGAATGCAGAAAAAAGGGCAAGCAAAAACATTTCAGAGGATGATGTGGATAAGGCCTATGAATCGTCACGCCTTTTGCATCTGAGGCGTAACATATCATCCCTTTCAGATAATGAAAAAGAGATTTTGCGGCTTGTGGCGGAAAATGATGGAATCAAAGCAGGCGAACTTTATGAACTTTTCAATGACAATAATGAATTGGGATATACCCGGTTTTATAGTTTGGTGAATAAATTAAAAGATTCGCATTATCTGGATGTTTCGTTTTCAGGTGAAGGTATGCGGGGCAGAACCCGTATTATTCGTCTGAACTATCCTGCAGATGATGTAATAAAATGCATTCGGGGTTGATATTCTGGAAACCCGTACAAAGGTCTGGCTGACACATGAAGGTAAACCTGTGATCGGTGCCGGTAAGGTGCGTCTCCTAAAGGCTATAGATGAAGAGAAATCCCTGAAAAAAGCCTGTGAAAAACTCGACATTTCCTATAAACATGCCTGGAATATATTGAAGAAGATGAATTTAAGAATTGGACACGATGTGGTAAGGACTGTAAGGGGAGGTAAGGAGCAGGGTACTTTTCTTACAGAGTATGGCAGGGATCTGATAAATCAATATGAGCTAAATCGTGAGTATGTTGACAGGATGGTGTAGGAAGAATTATCCTCTGAAAATAAGGGTGAGATCAATAATATTCCCTGTAAGGTCAGGAATGTAGAATCTTCTGATGGAATCTCCAGGATTCAGATTGAAGTTGAGTCTGCAGTATTAACTTCTATACTGAGGGAAAAGGAATTAGGAAATCTGGATGTCGGTGAGGGGGATGAAGTGATTGCTACTATTCGAGCTGTCGATATAGGTATTTCTCCTGTGAAAAATGAGGGGGAATAAACCTGCGACTGCTTTCCTGGAATGTCAATGGTTTGCGGGCAGTTGCTAAAAAAGGATTTTTGGAATGGTTGGATTCTGAATCACCTGATATTCTGTGTTTGCAGGAGACAAAAGCCCGCCCTTCCCAGCTCCCACCAAATATCAGGCGCATAGATGGTTATTACAGTTATTTCAGTGCTGCTGCAAGGAAAGGCTATAGTGGGGTTGCCCTTTACAGTAAGGTCCAGCCACAAGAGGTTCGTTACGGCTTTGGTATAAACCGTTTTGACCATGAAGGAAGGATTTTAATCGCTTTTTATGATGATTTTGTACTTTTTAATATTTACTTTCCCAATGGTAATTCTTCAGATGAGCGGCTTCAGTATAAAATGGATTTCTATGAGGCTCTCCTGAATTATGCACAGGCCTTAAAAGACAAGGGATATTCCATAGTTGTCTGTGGGGATTTGAATACGGCTCATAAAACGGTTGATATTGCAAGACCAAAGCAAAATGAAAACCATTCCGGGTTTCTCCCAATTGAAAGGGAATGGATAGATAAGTTCCTTTCTCATGGTTTCATTGATACTTTCAGGCTTTTCAATTCAGATGATGGTAATTATACCTGGTGGGATTTGAAAACCAGGGCAAGGGATCGTAATGTGGGATGGAGGCTGGACTACTTTTTTGTAAGTGATGATATGGAGCCGAATTTAATCGAGGCTTCTATTTTTAGGGAAGTGACTGGTTCGGACCATTGTCCTGTTGGAATTAAGCTTCAATTTTAAGGGCCAACAATGAAGAGAGAATCCTTCTCTGTAATCTTGTTGGGAGTCTGTTTTTGCAGTCTATGGTTTTGAATCTTATGTTTTAGCAGACTGAATTTTTCGCAAGCAATAGTGATTCTGAATATCTCGTTTTAAGCTGGAAAGGGTTAATATTTTCTCCAGTTCTGGTTTTCCCGGGAGATGGCGGTTTTAGGTGTTCTATTTGTTAATCGAAATGATTAATATTAATCACTCAGGTAAAGTTGATCAACAACAACTAATATATATCATCACGTCAAATAGGATTTTACAATGTGGAGTTCCGCTGAATGTTAACCAACCAGAACTCCACATCGGCCCAAAGGCAGGGTTAGGTTTGCTGTTAACAGTATATAAGCGTAGCTTTGCCTCGGGAGTAGATTGAATAATGAGGTAAAGACATGAAGAACAATGTAAAATTAGGAGTAAGCCTGATTCTCGTGGCGATGTTGCTTGGCAGCATAGCGCTTGTGGCAACTGTAAGTGCAGCACCAGAAGAAACAATGGACCAATGGATGCAAAATCATACTGTAAATGTTGAATCAGTTACAACTTACAGATATGAACAAGGCCATCTGGAAGTAAAAGAGATATACACGGGAAAAGAGCTTGAAGAAAGGTTCAGTGTCAAGAACATAACAAAGGTGCAGCAAATTCCTATTGATAGAAAAGATATCCTCAAACAAGAAGAAACTGAAAAAGTAGTTGTGACAAAAAAAGAAGTTGTACTGACCACTAAAGCATACAACTGGTGGGATAACTATGATTATCCCCAGTGGACATGGTCAAATGTCGGATATATGATTTATGAAAAAGAGGACCCTATAAATCTGGTATGGAATGATAATTCTGCAAATATGGTTAAATCTGAAATATTGGATGAGGGTTGGACTGATCATCCGGCGCAGAATCCCCAATATGCCTCTGATCCACAATGGGGTTGGGTGTTGGCTGATGGTGTGGCTGATGATGAATTCCGTATATATGGTGGATACCATGCAAGGCTATGGCAAACATCATATGGGGATGTTGTAGCAAATGCACATCATGATGATAACTTCCCTCACGAAGCTGATCAATATGAGCAGGCAGAAGATCTGATCGCCGGATTTTATGGAACTGGCTGGATAGTCAATAAGGATGATTACTGGCTAAACAATAAAATAACAACTCCAGAAAATGATGGGAAAGCAACTGTGATAAATGGAAATTAAATAGTATTCAGGAGGTGGTTCAATCCACCCTTTATTTTTTTAATTTTGGTGAAAAAATGACAAATTTCAAAAAATTAATACTTCCAGTAATCATATCTTCAGTAATCATTATTATTGTAACTGGAATAGATTCTCTGGGAGATGCATTGCGTCCAGTAATTGGTGATTTACTGACCCTTCCTGTTGTGTTTTTCGGTATGCTCCTTTTACCGTTAGCTCCTATCATATATGGGTTGCTTACAGGGGATAGGATCGGGTCTGTTATTATTGGAGTTATTCCTGTTATCGGACTTTTTCTTGACATATATTTGGGCTTAATCGTATCAGGTGAGTTTATTGAGACAGAGACTCTTGCTTATTTTGGAATCCTTATTATTCTGGGTGGTATGGAAGGATATTTTGCATCAAAGAAAGAAATAGAGTACAACATTCTTTCGATATGTTGTTTTCTGTTCTGGATGGTAATTTTTGTCAGAGGTATTAATTGATGAACTCAGGGCCCTGCCCTTTATCTGGCAATCCTGTATATATGAAGCAGGATTCCTGCACTGTCAAGCACAACAGCGGTTTCTTTCCTATGTTAAAATAACTGGAGGATACAGGATTAATATTTTGTATCCGGTTTTGGTTTGCCCGGAACTATAAAATTCAGTGCACTCTCAGAGTTAATCGAAGTGATTAATATTAATCACTCAGATAAAGTTGTGTTGCAAAAATAATATATACGATCACGTCGAATGAGAATTTACAATGTGGAGTTCCGCTGAATGTTAACCAACCAGAACTCCACATTGGCCCAAAGGCAGGGTTAGGTTTGCTGTTAACAGTATATAAGCGTAGCTTTGCCTCGGGAGTGGAACTGAACAAATGAGGTAAAGACATGAAGAATATTACAAAAATAAGCTTGAGCATATTGCTTGTAAGCATAATGCTCATTGGGTTTGCATGGGCAGGAGCGTCCGATTCCAGCCATGATGACTCTTTCGAAGAAGAATACTATTTCCCAGAGTATGGTGCAAACACATTTGATTCCCTGAGGAAAGATTCAAGTGTAATTGAAACCCGGGGAGCAGTACCTGAGCTTATAGAGGATAAAACAAAAGTGGAATGGGCGAACACTCTCATTAAAAGTCTTAACAGTTCTGGAAGTGAACTTCATCCTTATATGAAAGAATACGGTGGTCCTCTGCTAGGGTTTGGTGTAAACTATGGGGGATATATATTTGTAGAATTTGATAAGGAAGTGAAAGATATTGACCCATCTACAATTGATAATTTTTACAATATTGTGGATACAAATGCAAAAAAATTAGAAATATCTAATGTGCCGGTAGTTTTCAGAAAAGGAGAAGAAGTTTATCTTGATGAACGTGACGATGAATGGTCAGATATGATTGGTGGTATAAGGATAATATACCAAAATGCAACAAACACATGGTATGAGTCAACATTATCATTTGCTGCAGAAGACAGCACTGGAACAAAAGGGTTTGTAATATCTGGACATTCTGCTATGACAGCTGGTAGTGTCGGAGGAGACATTTATCAACCCAGTTCAACCAGAAAAGTGGGTGAAGTAACTTACATCACGGGCCATTTTGCAGATGCTGCATGGGTTGAAGCCAGTAATGTTGAAGATGATATCTATTATGAAGATGTTGATGATGTTAGGGATGTACGTAATTATTACGATCCAAACTTAGGCAGCAAAGTCTACATGTCAGGAATTACCAGTGACCGGACATATGGTTATGTCGAAGAAGAGTGGGATGAAATAAACCACCCCGTTTTTGGAACTCTTTATGATCAACTTTCTGCAGATTATGATTCCGACAATGGTGATAGTGGTGCACCTATCTTTAAGAAATATGGAAATCAAGTAATGATCTCTGGTGTACACTGGGGCAGCACTGCTACAAACGCCCTTTTTTCACCAATTAGTGGAGTTGAGTTAGATTTGGATGTAGAACCTTTGACGTAAGAATATCATGTATTCTGTGGTTTAGCCAGATTATTGACGTATAATCTGGCTTTTATATTTTAGATTTATTCGTATATAAGTTAAATAGTTTTATATATTGTCCATATAATTATTAAACTGTTGGCATAAATCATATGAAGCATATAAGAGTGGAAGAAAATGCTTATAAAAAATCAAATTTACAAAATTGTAATTCTGATGTTCTTTATTTCTATCTTATCAATAGTTTCAGCAAGTGCAGTTGATGACGAGGTAAATGATTCTGGACATACGGATGAAATCTCTGATTCGAATAGTTCTAATTCCTATTTTGAAGAATATAAGGACGAACCGCTATTCATAGCCAGCAGGGGAACTTTTCCCGAAACAATTGATCAGGAATGGAATAATTCGGTATCTAAATGCTGGTTATCCATATCAACCGAAAAATCGCTTGTCGAATTTGATCCGTCGGTATATGCCATCGGTAATGCTGGTGAATTTCTGGAAGTGTACTTGAGTTCCTCTTATCAGGGAAAAATAAATGAGTCAAAGATTGATGAGATATACCTGAAAATAGATGAATACTGCGAACAGGAAGCAGTAATCAATGAAATTCCAGTGGTTTTTATGTGGACAGAGGATGATGAAGATATACCGCTTCTTGACTATGGACCGGAGACCCTTGAAAATGCTAAAAACGATCCATCTGTTATAGCGGTCTATGGGACAATGCCCGTAATTGAACAAGAAAGTGAAAAAAGAAGGTGGATAGATTCACTCGGCCATTCAATGGACGGAGAAGTTCGCCCATTTTCTGCTGAATTTGGCGGACCTGTAACAGGTTACGGAGTCAGCATAAATGGATATCTGTTTGTGGGCATGGATATGGACAGCCCTGAAAAAATAAATGAGTCAGGAATTGATGAAGTCTATCAAGCAATAGACAGTCACTTTGAACAGGAAGCTGGCATAACTGGGGTACCTGTGGTGTTTAGATGGGAGAAACGTGCTGTTTTAGATGAAGCAATCGTTGAAGAGAAAAGCACATCTGATGAAGATGGAAATCCTGTAATAGTAGGTAATGAAACAACAGAACAAGATAAGGGGGCAAACAACCAACTACCAGGCTTCACTTCAATTCTGCTTATCGTTGGATTGGTGATGCTGGCAATAAGTAGAAAGTGATGATTCTTGTTCCCATGTTAACAAGAAATATTATTATGATGTACCATTAGTAAATTTTCAATGGAACTTTTCTGTGATTAATAATTAGGAAATCAAAAAGAGAGTTTTCAAACCGTGCATGTGGTTGCATTGGGTGTTGAATCCCATGGTCTAAAGTGATGTTTTTGCGTCGGAGCCTGGCAGGACTGGATTACATCATTTGAGGTTGAATCCCATGGTCTAAAGTGATGTTTTTGCTAATTAATACTGGATGGGGCAGAAATGATGTTAATGTGTATTTTGATGGTTATATTGACGACATGGTGTACATTGAGTGCCATAGAACCAGAGGATACGGGTTATTTATATCTGTCTCCAAAGGTATTGGTAAATGTAACTAAGACAGGGATAAATAAAAATTATATCGGCTCTGTAGAAACCCTTTCCTCTAACTTCCACTAATACATTATCATTTTTATAAGAAGAGGCCCCCAATGTGATTTTGACCACAAAAACACAAAGGGGATGAATGTATTTTGTCAAGCGATTACTTAAACTTTATCGATACAGCTATGTCTGTAGCTGGAAGATCCCATCTTCCAATCTATAGTTGTAAATACTCCAAGCGAAAATATACTCAACATCAGTTACTGACATTGGTATTATTCAAAGATTACATAAATGAAAATTACAGAAAATTTGTTAAACTTGTTGAGTTGATGGATAGAGTTCAGTCCAAGATTGGTATAAAACAGGTACCTCACTTCACAACATTACATAAATTTACCAATAGAATATCTTCATTCTATTTCAATAGCTTACTTCACCAAACTCTGAAACTCTTCTATTCGCATGGTGAAAAAATACCTCTGGTTGCTATTGATTCAAGTGGATTCACAGGAGGACATTGTAGTTACTATTATTCTGTAAGAACAGGAAAAAAGAGGCGTTCGTATCTGAAAACAAGTATAGCTGTTGACGTTG
>NZ_MAFX01000033.1:0-99083 GCF_001683555.1 Methanohalophilus sp. DAL1
ATATGATGGCAATTGTATCCAATGATTCTGCTTCTCTGCAGTTGACTGACGCAGGTCCTCATTCCAAACTTGGTGAACTGATCTGTAAATGTGTAAACCAGGTCCTTTTAAAGGCCCTGGATCAGCAATCAGGTATATCAACTGTTTCCCAGAGGGATATGCTCGTAAGGCTTGATAGGTTTGGGATTGATGAAAAATACTTCTGGAAAGTTTCGACATCCCTTGAAGGGGAAAACAAAAAAGGTCCATTTTATGACAATCTCAGGAACATTTCACGTAATCCTGTTATGGTTGCATTGATTTCTTCTATTCTCCATCTTGTCGATGAATTGAGGTGGGGTTTGATCCCTGAAAACAGTGCAAAGAAAGTAGCTTTTTCCCAGATGGGTCAACTGGACAATATTTTGAATTTGGGTGTAGATGTTCCTTATGATTATTTGCTGGATCCGAAAGAATCAATAATTGAGAACTGGGTAAGAGTTACTTCCTGGATTGTAAAAAGAAATGTTTAATTCCTTTACTATAATATTAATATAAAAACGGGATTTACCATGAATCTGAGAAATTATATAGCCACTTATTGTACCGATTCTAAGAAAAAGCCAACAGGTGTCATAGTTCATAGCGCAGAAATAGGAGAACAACTTCCTGAATTGCCGGATCGCTTTTTCTACATGGCCGAGTGGTCTGATGTGCCTTCCAGGCGTATATGGAAAAGTGAACCTTATCAGTCAGTATTGATTCATGAAAATGGGCAACTCATCATACACGAACACCTCAGAAAAGCCAACTTCCGGATTCATCTGCTGGAGCTGGAAGAGAAATACGAGACCTCCTCACGAGCGGGACATTTCGTACTTTCAATCCCTGAAGCTTTCGAGTTTGCCTATAATGCACATCGGGATACAGCAAGACGATGTTCCAGGACACCCTATATCTCTCATCCAATGGACGTTGCATCCATCCTCTTAAAGAACAGTGCCCCTGATATAGTTGTAATTGCAGGTCTGCTGCATTCGATCAAAAAAGAGTCTAAAATAGATATGGTTGAAGTGGAGAATAAGTTTGGTGAGACGGTTGTAAATTTTGTAAGAGCAGTATCTGAATTGGACCAAACAGATGATCCCTCCCTGTTATCTGTTGATGAAAATATGTGGAAGGAGCGCAATGAAGCCTGCCTGAAGGCACTTGATGGTGTTGGAAGGGATGTCAAACTCCTATTCTGTGCCGGCAAACTTGCCAGCATCAGGGATATGAGGGATGAGGAAAAATTTCATGGAAATATAACATGGAATCATTTTGTAGTAGGAAAAGAATCTTATAAATGGTATTATAACCGATTGCTACGGTCCTTTGAATCCCCTCCTCATAGTATTATCGATAGCCCAATGTATAAACAATTGAAAGAATGTGTCAACCAGTTTTTCAGTGATGCTTGATTTTTTGTTTTGTGGTACTAATATGGGTGTATCTATAATCGAGCTTGTATGTCGCTCGGAAAAACGGAAAAACTTGCTTGTCTATCTAAAAGATGGCCCCCGTAACCTGGCCGCTATCAATAAGGCTCTTGATGTCACATCAACCGGTGTGCTCCCTCAGATAAAGCTTCTTAAAGATAATGATATTGTTATACAGAAAGATGATGAATATGAACTGTCTATTTTTGGTAATATTGTAGTGCAGAAGATGTTGCCGATTTTTAAACTGACCAGGACACTTGAAAAGAATCCGGAATACTGGTTTTCCAGGGATATTTCCACCCTTCCAATGCAATTTATGGAAAGACTGGGTGACCTGGAGGATTCAGAGGTCATTGAACCGGATATCAATTCTCTCTTTGATCCGCCTCAGGAATTGATAGACTATTTGTTTGTAAGCCGGCATGTTACAGCCATCACTTCTTATTTCCATCCTTATTATGTCAATCATTTTATGGGACTTGCTAAAAAAGGCGTGGAGATAAACCTGATTTTCTCCAATGATGTCTATGAACGCATTGCTGAAGATTATGGTGAAGAGGCAGAGTTTTTTTTTGGAAGAGGTAATACCAATATATATATCCACGAGGAGGATTTGCCGGTAGTTAGTATGGTCTGTGCGGAGGGGTTTTTCCTGTTGTCCCTCCTTAACCAGAAAGGAATATATGATCACAATAAACTTATCAGTATCAGTGAAGAAGCTGTAAAGTGGGGACATGACCTGTTCGAATACTGTTGCTTTGATTCACAAAAGAAGGAATGATTACTATTGTCCTGCGTTGATTATTAATACATGAAACGAAATAGTATTTATATGATAATGGTGGAGTTAAAGCTTGAAGAGTGTTAATTTGATGCCCAAAACCCTCGACATTGCAGAATTCAGAAATATGATAGAAAAAACTAAAAAGTTGCACGAAGACCTTTCTTCTCTATCCCATAAGATGGATGATGAGGTAAAATGCGATAGGGATTATGGGTTGTCCCGGCGCTCTTCTGAATTATATTATAAATCTGATTTACTTTCTGCCGATAAACGCAAGGGTAAGTAATCCTTGCTCATGTGCGGCTTTATGGCCAAATATATCTAAGTGACAAGTATTTACTATTTATGGAACGGGTCAATATGGCAGATAAAAAGAAAGGAAACAATCCGTCTGGCAGTGATGATTCTTTCAGTGATATTACTGATATGATCGAACAGATGATACAGAGATTCGGAGTAGGTATAGAAGAATTCTCTGATGAGCCTTTCATTTATGGTTTTTCTATTACACAACGTGCTAATGAGGATCCTGAAATCAGGGAATTTGGCAATATCCCATCTGATTATAATGATTTTGAAGAAGAAATTGATCCTTTAGATGGTCCCGTATCCATAGATGAGAAAAAGCCTCTGATAGACGTTCTTGAAATAGACGGGCAAGTGTATGTTACCGCAGAAATTTCGGGTATGTCCAGAGATGATATTTCTGTCTGTGCAACAGACCAGTACCTGGAGATCAATGCTTCCAATAAATATTATACATATTCCGAAACTCTCGAAATGCCTCTAAAAGTAGATCCTAATAGTGCAAAAGCAACTTTCCATAATGGTGTTCTTGAGGTAATTTTTTCTGTTAGGGAAGAAGCCGGGAGAGTGGATATTAAAATTAATTAACCCTTCTAATTAATTTATTTTGGTGGTGCACCAGGTGGATTGTTTTGGGAAGAAAGTACTTGTAGTGGATGACGAAGCGCATTTACGTGACCTTCTTCAAAATTTGTTGGAATTGAATGATATTTCTACATCGTGTGCTTCCAGCGGGGAAGAATGTCTTTTGATGCTTGAATCATCTCTGCCGGACCTTGTCCTTCTTGATGTTATGATGCCGGGTATGGATGGGTGGGAAGTTTTCCACCGCATTAAAGAAAAGTATGAACATTTACCAGTTGTTCTTCTGACTGCCAGGAATCATGATTTTGACAAAATGATGGGATTGGATATTCTCAAAGCTGAGGATTATATTACCAAACCCTTTGACAACGATGAACTCATAGAATGTGTTTGTAACCTTCTGGATTAATCTTTTTCAACAAGTGGCTGGCAGATAATCGCAGAATTGTCAGTAATATAGAGATGAATTGTCTTATCGCCATTTAATCCGGTTTCTATACGGTTACGGAAATTCCAGTAATTGTCAGGGTCGATTTTTCCTCTTATCAATGCATTTTTGGCATTTAATTCTTTGAGTTTCCTATTGATATCTTCAACAGATACCTTTGTCTCTGCCAGCACAACATACTGATTTTTAAGCAAGGGGGACTTCAATTTTTCATCAGATGTCATTAATGCCCTTTTCGAATCAATTCGGAACAAATATGTCCTATTATCTCCCTTTCTCATTTTTTCTGCAAGTTCGGGCAACAGCTCTGCTTTCACAACAGATGGTTCTGGTTCATATGCAAATTTTTTAATTATTTCCGATTCAGGGATTTCTCCTGTCCCGCTGCCACACAATGATTCTTCGGAAGGAAGTGTGATGGCGGATCGATTGCATTTTTTGAGATGGTTGAAGTATAGTGTAAGGCGATTGATTTTGCCATTAAGGGACAGGTATTCCATTTCACAATCAAAGGGAATTCTTTCTGGAGTCAGCTGGGGGGGTACTTCAAAGGCGAATCCTTTTGCCCGGGATGAATAAGCATTAATCATATCTTCTATGGATGGTGTAATGCTTGAAAGTAGGCGCCTCTTCTCTTTAGGGGGCCTTGCAGGATCAGAAAACACGACATCGAGTTCAGGAAGTTTATGTATTATTTCGGGGCCAAGGGCGTCACCACAGATAAATTCGACATTGTCCACTCCATATAACTGGCAGTTCTTTTTGGCATGTTCTATCTTTACAGGGTCGATTTCTATGGCATAGACTTTTTTGCACTCCTTTGCAAAGAAAATGGTCTGTCCGCCGATACCACAACTTATATCCGCCAGAACGTCACATTTAAGTCTTCTGGCCCGGTACTTTGCTACAATTTCGGGAGTAGCAAAGCGTAATCCATCATGATCAGAACTTATCGGTTTGGTGAATTTGTCTTTGTTTTTCATTGCATTCCAATGGTTTATTGGTGCTTTTAAAGGTGTTGTTTCCTGTATCACTGTTTTTGGTCCAAAGCATTTATATACCTAATATGACATCATACAGCCCAAGCTGAGAATATAGTATGTAGATGATACATACTTCGCAGGTAGGCAAAAAGTGTGGAAATGTAGGATTTAACATAGACCATCAGTGGGCCAATTCAATGAAAGCCCCCATGCATGCGCGTTGTGTATGTGTGGATGGTAGATGTGTAAATCTTTTTGTGATGATGTTGCAGTATTGCTGCTCCTATCCGCATAACGTAGAATATCCATGTTGAGCTCAAACCTTGATAGGTAGCCAACACACTTTTTTGTTAATTCAACCTGCGTAAGCGATTGAACATAAAAAAACTCAAGGAGAATACAAGTGCCAACAATACATAGACCAAGGCGAGGTTCTCTAGCGTTCAGTCCACGCAAAAGAGCAAAGAGCCACATCCCGAGGTTCAGGTCATGGCCTGAGGCTGAAGGTGAGCCAAAATTGCAGGGATTTGCAGGTTACAAGGTCGGAATGACCCATGTAATTATGATTGACGACGCCAAAAACAGTTTGACTGAAGGCGCTGAAATTGCCGTACCCGTTACTGTTATCGAAACACCGCAGATCGGTATTGCAGCAATACGTGCCTATAAGGATACTCCTTATGGAGAAAAAACAATTTCAGAGGCATGGTCAGCAAATCTGGATGGCGACATTGGACGCAGGATAAAAACTCCCAAAAATTACGATACAGAAAAATCACTTGAAAATATGGCTTCCTTTGTGGAAGAAGGGAAAGTTTCCGAGATTCGTGTGATCACATATACAATCCCCTCTTCAGTAAGGGGAATTCCCAAGAAGAAAGCGGATATTATGGAAACTGCAATTAGCGGTTCCGATGTAAAAGCCAAGTTTGAGTATGCAAAGTACATACTTGGCAGCAAGGTTGGAATCTCTGATATCTTCTCGGAAGGTAATATCATCGATGTAGCCGCTATCACAAGGGGCTACGGTACTGAGGGACCTGTGAAAAGATGGGGTATCCAGCTGGCAAAGAACAAACACTCTCGTCAGAGCAGTCTGCGTCAGGTAGGTACTCTTGGGCCATGGAATCCACCACATGTAAGCTGGAGAGTTCCACAAATGGGCCAGGCCGGTTACCATCAGCGTACCGAGTATAACAAGCGTATCCTGAAAGTATCTTCTGATGTGGATGAAGTAAATCCTGCAGGAGGCTTTGTGAACTACGGCCTTGTTGGCGGAGATTATATCCTTGTAAAGGGTACTGTCCCAGGTCCTTCCAAGAGGCTTATCAGACTCAGGGAACCAACCAGGCCAAAGACATCTGCTGTGGGAGAGCCCCAGCTTATGCATATAAACACACAGTCCCGGCAGGGGTGAGATAGATGGTCACAGCAAATATTCTTGATATTTCAGGTAATTCCAAAGGTGAAATAACCTTACCCGACGTTTTCGAAGAGATTTACAGGCCGGACCTTATCAAAAGGACCGTGCTTTCTTCCCAGTCTAAAAGGTATCAGCCCTATGGTCCCAAGATGTATGCCGGAATGGAAACTTCTGCAGTCTCCTGGGGATCCGGGAGAGGGGTTGCTCAGATTCCAAGGCTTGTCAACGGAAGTCGGGTTGCAAGAGTTCCCCAGGCAGTAGGCGGAAGGCGTACCCATCCACCAAAACCTGAAGCTGACAGGACAGAGAAGGTTAACAAAAAAGAGAAACGTCTTGCAGTTCGCTCTGCAATAGCAGCTACAATTAATGCAGAACTCGTGAAAGGACGAGGTCATGTATGTGACGCTACCCTGCCTCTTGTAGCAGAAGATGCCCTGCAGGATGTTGAGAAAACAGCAGAAGTTATTAAATTCCTCGAAGCAGCAGGTGCTTATGATGATGTCCTGCGTGCCAAAGACAGCCGTTCCATCAGGGCCGGTAAGGGTAAGATGAGAGGAAGGAAATACAAACATAAGAAAAGTGTTCTGATCGTTGCCGGTTCAGAAAGTCCAATATTCCGCTCGGCACGTAATCTGCCAGGTGTGGATGTTACAACAGTAGATTCACTTTATACTGAATTACTTGCACCCGGTGCAAAGGCAGGACGACTGACGGTATGGACAGAATCCGCAATATCCAGTCTGGAGGACATGTTCATATGAACGCTATTAAGTACCCGTTCATCACCGAAAAAGCTATGACGCATATGGAGGATAACAAACTTCAGTTTGTTGTCGATACCCGTGCCAACAAGAGCCAGATCAAGGAAGATGTGACAAAGATCTACGGTTTTCCCGTAAAGTCCGTTTGCACAACGACAACAATGAAGGGAGAAAAAAAGGCTCTTGTCACATTTGATGAAGTAGATGCAGCACATGAGATTGCTACACGTATTGGTTTGATGTGAGGTGTTGATTTATGGCAAGACGAATTATATCACAGAACAGGGGTCGTGGAACACCTACATACAGGGCACCTTCACATCGCTATAAAGCTGCTCTTAAACATCCTTCAGTTGAAGAAGGCAGCACAATTTTTGCCGATGTGGTGGAAATTGTCCATGATCCAGCAAGATCCGCGCCTATCGCAAGGGTTTCCTTTGAAAGTGGCGAAGAGCGTTTAATTCTCGTTCCGGAAAGTATCGGTGTAGGAGATCGCATTGAATGCGGTATCTCTGCAGAGATCAAACAGGGTAACATCCTCCCGCTGGCTGAGATCCCGGAAGGCGTACCTCTCTGCAACATAGAATCCAAACCAAACGATGGTGGAGCTTTTGCTCGTTCATCCGGTGCCTATGCTACCCTTGTGGGTCATGAAAGGAATAGGACAGTTGTCCAGCTTCCTTCAGGTGAAATGAAATGGCTGAATCCAAAATGCAGGGCCTCTATTGGGGTTGTTGCTGGTGGCGGACGTGCCGAGAAACCATTCCTGAAGGCCGGTAAGAAGTATCATAAGTTGAGATCCAGGGCAGCCAAGTATCCGAGAGTTTCCGGTATTGCAATGAATGTTATTGACCACCCATTCGGTGGAGGTAACAGGCAACATCCCGGCAAACCAACTACCGTAGGCAGGAACGCCCCGCCTGGCAGGAAGGTAGGACAGATTGCAGCCCGGAGGACCGGAAAGCGTTAAATGAGGTGTATATATGGCTAAAAAATCTTCATCAAGGTTACCAAAGAGGAAAGGAGAATATACCTATCGGGGCAAATCTGTGGATGAGCTCAAGGAATTGAGTATTGAGCAATTCGCTGAACTTCTTCCCGCAAGGGAAAGGAGGACCATTCACCGTGGGCTTCCCGATGGGCATAAAAAAGTCCTGGAGAAATACAGGGCTGGAAAGGATAGTGTGCGAACCCACCACAGGTCAATGATAATTTTCCCTGAAATGGTAGGTAAGCAAATTGCAGTTTACAACGGTAAAGAATTCGTAAGTGTAGATGTACAGCCTGAGATGGTAGGTCACAGGTTTGGAGAATTCGCACAGACAAGAGGCAGAGTTTCCCACGGAAGCGCTGGTGTTGGTGCAACCCGTTCCAGTAAATTCGTACCACTTAAGTAAGGTGATTGTTAATGGCAAGAATTGATTATTCAACGGAACTTGAGCCAGCAACAAGTGCCAGAGCTATGGGTTCAGAGCTACATATCTCTCCCAAGAAATCACGCGAACTCTGTCGCGAGCTTAAAGGAATGCGTACTACATCTGCAAAGAATTATCTTGGAGAGGTAATTGATTTCAAAAGGGCTGTACCATTCAGGAGGCACAATGACAGTCTGGGGCACAAGAAAGGTCCAATGGCGGCAGGTCGTTATCCTGTAAAAGTGGCTGCAGAAGTTCTCAAACTTTTAGAGAATGCTGAGAGCAATGCGGAATACAAGGGTCTTGATCCTTCTCAAATGTACATAAACCATGTTTCTACAAAGAAAGGTAGGGTTATCCATGGAATGCGCCCCAGGGCTCGTGGAAGGGCTACCCCCAAGAATACGGAAACCGTAAATATCGAAATTATTCTGAGCGAGGTGCGCTAAAATGGCAGTAGAGAAGAAATTTGTTGAGGACGGCTATGTGAAAGCCTCGCTTGACGAATATTTCGCAAACCAGCTGAGTCGGGCCGGTTATGGTGGCATGGAGATCAATCGAACCCCTATGGGAACACAGATTGTTGTTTATTCTGAAAAACCCGGTATGGTTATAGGCAAGGCCGGAAAGGTCATCCGCAAGCTTACAAGGGATGTCGGGCGCCTTTATAATCTTGATAACCCCCAGATTGACGCACAGGAAGTAAAGAGGCCAGAACTGAATGCCCAGATGATGGCAACAAGGCTTGCTTCTTCCATTGAACGTGGCTGGTATTTCAGGAAAGCAGGTCACAATGCAATGCGTGCCATTATGAATTCCGGTGCCCTTGGTTGTGAAATAATCCTCTCCGGAAAGGTTACTGGTGCAAGGTCAAGGGTCGAGAAAATGGTAAATGGCTATATCAAACATGCAGGAAAACCTGTTGATGATATTGTGGACGAAGGGTTCGCAGTAGCCGTTAAAAAACTCGGTACAATTGGCTGTAAAGTGAGAATTATCCATCCGGGTGCTGTGTTGCCAGATTCCTACCACCTGAAAGAGGTTGTGGAAGAGGCAGTTGCAGAAGTTCCTCCTGAAGAAGCTGAAAGTGCTGGCGTTGAAGAACTTGTGGAAGCAGAAGCAACCGGTGAAGTTGCAGAAGCTGAGGATGTCGAATCCACAGAAGAAGCAACAGAAGCAAAAGCTGCTGAAGAAGTACCTGAGGCAGAACCGGAAATTAAAGCAGAATCCGAAGAAGTTGAATCAACCGAAGGCTCCGAAGAAAATGTCCCGGAACCGGAAGATGAACAACTTCCAGGTGAGCAGCGCCGGCTTGTTGAAGGTGTATGGCAGCACAAGCATGAAGAACATGATTACTGGCATCCCATGGCACGTGTTCACAGGGGGGATAACTGATGGCAATCCTTCGTGTAAAGGAAATCAGGGATATGTCTCCCAATGAAAAAGTGGATGAACTTGAAAAACTCATGAATGAGCTTATCAAGGAACGTGCCCTTTCCTCTGCAGGTGGCGCGCCTGAAAATCCCGGTCGTATAAAGGAACTTAAGAGGACGATTGCGAGAATAAAAACCATCCAGAGAGAAATGAAGGAGATATAAATTGGATATATCACCCCAAAACCTGATCTATCACGAATTGATAGGATTGATGGTTGAGGTGGTTGATTCTACCAATCAATATCTTGCAGGTATTAATGGAAAAGTAGTTGATGAGACACGGAACATGTTGGTAATCGAGGTCGAGGATATGTACGAAAAACAAGTACCAAAAAAAGGTTCCACATTTGTGTTTCATCTTCCAGTTGGTTCTGGATGTTCCCCGGCCACATCAGTAGAGGTCGGGGGCACCCTCTTGCTCTCACAACCCGAAAACAGGACCAAGAATATCAGGAAATTACGCATGAGGTAATAATCATGGCACGAAACATTGGATTGAATGTTCCTGAACCTTCCGAAGAATGTGACGACGTAAATTGTCCTTTCCATGGCACTCTTCCCGTAAGGGGACAGGTGTTGTCTGGAAAGGTAGTTAGTGACAGTATGGACAGGACAGTTGTAATCCAGCGAAAATATGATAAATTCATCAATAAGTACCAGAGGTACGAGAAACGTCAGTCAAAGATACATGCTCATAATCCTCCTTGCATTGATGCAAAGGAAGGGGACATTGTAACAATAGCAGAATGCCGTCCCCTGAGCAAGACCAAATCTTACGTAGTTGTTAAGGCGGAGGCACAGGTATGAAAGGAATGCGTTCCAGTGTCTCTAAATGCCTTAATGCCGGTGCACGTATCGACTGTGTCGACAATACCGGTGCAAGGACTGTGGAAATTATTTCTGTCAAGAAATACCGTGGTGTGAAAAACCGTCAGCCAAAAGCAGGTCTAGGTGATATGTGTGTTGTCTCTGTCAAGAAAGGAACTCCTGAAATGAGAAGACAGATTCTCCACGCAGTAGTTGTCAGGCAGAAAAAAGAATTCCGCAGGCCGGATGGAACCCGGGTTAGCTTTGAGGATAACGCAGTGGTAATTACAGATCCCACCGGTTTCCCCAAAGGAACAGACATTAAGGGCCCTATTGCCAGGGAAGTCGCAGAACGTTTCCCCAAGATAGGGACTACAGCATCAATGATTGTGTGAGGTAATCAATATGGTGTCAAAACAGCCAAGAAAACAGAGAAAGGCACGTGGCACTGCCCCTCTTCACGTCAAACAAAAATACATGAAGGCTCCTCTTTCCCAGGACCTGCGTTCCAAGTATGGACGCAACACAACTGTAGCGGTAGGCGATACTGTACAGGTAATGCGTGGTGACCATGCAGGAACAAAAGGATTGGTAGAAGGTGCTTCTTTAAAAAGTGGAATGATTGTGATTGAGGGCATCTACGTCACCAAGGCAGATGGGACTGAAGTGCCCAGGCCGCTTTATCCGTCAAATGTAATGATTACATCACTGGATTTGAAAGATAAGCAGAGAGAATCAAGATTACTAAAGAGCAGGTGATAGTGTGGGCAAACATCAAAAGAGAATATCTGTCCCGAAGAGCTGGCAGATATCCAAGAAATCTAGGAAATGGATAACCTCTACCAGGCCAGGCCCTCACAGCAAAGACCAGAGCGTACCTCTTGCCGTAGTGCTGCGTGATATGCTTGGCATAGTGGATAACAGGGCAGAGGCAAAAAGAGTCCTTTCCGAAGGGAAAGTTCTGGTTGACGGTGTAGTACGGAAAGATGTTCGTTTTCCCGTAGGGATAATGGATATTATTACCATACCTTCCGATAACACTTCATACAGGGTTTTGCTTGACAGAATGGGAAGGCTTTCCCTCCAGAAAATGGAAGGTGTTGAGGATAAGAAACTTTGCAGGATCGACGGAAAGACCTGCATAAAAGGTGGCAAGTTACAGCTTAATCTGGACGACGGGTCCAATGTGCTCGGATCAAACGATTACAACAGGAAGGATTCTGTAGTGATGTCCATTCCTGATAAAGAGATCCTCAAGCACATCGAATACAAAGAAGGTAATCTTGCCCTTATTGTAGGCGGTAGCCACACCGGAGAGGTCGGGAAGATCGCCGAGATAAACACCGTTCTCAGTTCCAAGAAGAATACGGTTTCCATTTCAGGAGAAACCGATTTTGAAACAATTGAGGATTATGTTTTTGTAATTGGCGAAAACGAACCTGAAATTACAATGGGTGGTGAGCTGATTGACTAATCCCATGAAAGATCCCAGAGTTGACAAAGTAGTTGTCCATATGGGTGTAGGAGAGAGTGGTCAGCATCTTGTGGATGCAGAAGGAATATTGTCAACTATTACCGGACAGGGAGTTGTCAGATGTTATTCCAGAAGAACCATGCCTTCCTTTGGTATCAAAAAGCATGAACCAATAGGATGTAAAGTAACCCTCAGGGGAAAGAATGCAGAAGATTTTCTTTCAACGTCGATTAACATTATTGAAAAAAAACTTTCTGCTTCCCAGTTTGATAATGATGGAAACGTGGCTTTCGGAATCGAGGAGCACACTGATTTCCCTGGAATGAGATACGATCCGAATATCGGTATCTTTGGAATGGACATAAATGTCATAGTAAACCGTCCGGGTTACAGGGTCAAGAAAAGGCGTGCTTCTAAACACAAAATCTCCAGTTCACATAAAATAACAAAGGATGATTCAATTTCATTCTTCAAGGAGAAATATGCGGTGGAGGTCGTATAATGGTACAAACCAAGAAAAGTTTTGGACGTGGTGCCAGCGAGTGCAGAAGATGTGGTCGTAAGCAGGGATTGATCCGTAAATACGGCATCTACCTTTGCAGGCATTGTTTCAGGGAAGTAGCCCATGAAATGGGTTTTGAAAAATATACATGAGGTGATTGATTATGGTATTATTAGATCCTCTTGCAGATGCTCTGTCGGTAATTAAGAATGCAGAATCCGTAGGTAAACAGGAATGTACCGTCAAACCTGCATCAAAACTGATTGGCAACGTCCTGAAAGTAATGAAAGAGTCCGGATATATCGGTGAATTTGAGTTTGAAGATGACGGCAAAGCTGGTCTCTATAAGGTTGAACTTGCCGGAAGGATAAACAAATGTGGTGCTATTAAACCCAGACATTCAGTAGGTGCTGACAACCTCGAAAAATGGGAAAAGCAATTCCTTCCTGCAAGAAACTTCGGTACATTAATTCTCACGACTCCAGCTGGGGTAATCTCCCAGTACCAGGCACGTGAGCAGAATGTCGGAGGCCAGCTCCTTTCGTTTGTCTACTGATGAGAAGGGGAAGTTGATATGGTTAATGAAACGAAAAAGGCAATCCCAATCCCTGAAGGTGTGACAGTTTCTTATGAAAATAAGGTATTCACAGCTTCAGGAGAAAAAGGAACCAATACAAAGCGTCTCTGGTATCCCGGGATCACTATTACCGTTGATGAATCTGAAGTAACTGTGGATTGTCAGTCCGTAAGGAAAAGGCAAAAAGCAATGGTTGGAACTTTTGCATCTCACATCAGCAATCTTATGGATGGTGTTGTCAATGGTTTTGAGTATAAGATGAAAGTCGTTTACTCTCACTTTCCAATGCAGCTTAAAGTGGAAGGAGATAAATTGCTTATCAATAATTTCCTTGGTGAGAAAAGAGCAAGGGTTTCCAGGATAATTGGTGAAACCAATGTCAAAACCAGCTCTGATGAAGTGACAATTACTGGTATCAACAGGGAAGATGTAGGACAAACTGCTTCCAATATGGAACAGATTACCCGCATCAAAGCTTTTGATCCCCGTGTATTCCAGGACGGATTATATCTTATTGAGAAGAATTGAGATAGGTGGTCTTAATGGAAGAGAATACTGATTTAAAATGTGGGCTTTTCGAAGATGCCGAATATAAAAGGCTTTTCAAGGTACGCAGAATCCAGAAAAGTAAAAAACCCACTTTCAAAAGAGCGGGTTCCCACAAATTCAAGCGTCTTGATTCCAACTGGAGACGTCCCAGAGGTTTACAGGGCAAACTGCGTAGACATTATGTTGCCAAGGGTGCTATTGCACAGGCAGGTTATGGAAGTCCCAGAACAGTAAAGGGATTACATCCATCCGGCTTTGTAGAGGTGCTCGTGCACAATCCGGCTGATGTGGATGATATCGATGCCTCCATACAGGCAATCCGTATATCTGGTAAAGTCGGCGGCAGGAAAAGAGCTCTTATTGAATCCAAAGCGGATGAAATGGGTATAAAGATATTCAATCGCAAAGGAGGTCAGTGAGATGACAGATCTCACCAACCAGCGCAGGATTGCATCTAAAGTCTTAGGATGCGGACTGAACCGTGTCTGGCTTGACCCCGAAGCATCGGAGGATATCGCTGCTGCGATCACAAGGGAAGATATTCGTGAACTTGTTGAAAGTGGTAATATTAAGTCTGTACCGGTAAAAGGTGTAAGTCGTGGCAGGGCTCGTGCAAGGGATGCCAAGAGGAAATATGGCCATAGAAAGGGTCATGGGTCCAGGAAAGGTAAGAAAGGTGCAAGAAACCCTAGTAAAGAGCAATGGATGAAAAAGATCCGTGCACTTCGTCGCAGGCTCAAAGAACTTCGTGATGATGGTACACTCGACAGATCCACCTATTGTAAGGTTTACAGGAAAGCCAAAGGTGGGGAATACAGAAGTGTTGCTCATCTTGAAGCTCACCTCGATATCGGAAAAGATGAATGAGTATTGATTAAAATGAATTTACATATTATATGTTGGAGGATAAATCATGGCAACAGGCCCCCGTTATAAAGTTCCTTTCAGAAGACGAAGGGAAGGGCGTACTGATTATCACCAACGTCTGAGACTGCTCCTTTCAAAAGAAAATCGTCTTGTTGTTAGGAAAAGTATTAGGAATGTCAGGATACAGCTGGTAATTCCAAATAATGAAGGAGACGAAACTCTTGTCTCCGCAATTTCAGGCGAATTGGGCAAATACGGTTATGAGGGATCTACCAGCAACACCACCGCGGCTTATCTTACAGGCTTGCTTTTTGGAAATAAAGCGCTTGCTGAAGGCTATGAAACAGGTGTTCTGGATATTGGATTACAATCTCCCTCTGCCGGTTGTAAAGTCTATGCAGCTCTTAAAGGTGTAGTGGATTCCGGAATGGATATCCCGCACAATCCTGCTGTATTCCCATCAGATGAACGCATAAGTGGAGAACATGTGGCAGAATATCTTGAAGGATCAAATCTGCCAGAGGTTTTCGAGGCGACAAAAGAAAAGATCCTTTCGGATTTCAATTAAGGTGGTTATATGGCATATCAATATGAAGAAGATTGGGTTCCCCTCACAAGACTTGGCAGTCTGGTAGCTGAAGGACAGATAACTTCCATGGATGAAGCTATTGAGTCAGGTTTGCCAATCAGGGAATCTAATATTGTGGATATACTGTTACCCGGTCTTGAAGATGAAGTACTTGATATTAATATGGTCCAGAGGATGACTGACTCTGGAAGACGTGTCAAGTTCAGGGCAACAGTTATTGTAGGAAATGGTGACGGGTATGTGGGTCTTGGTCAGGCCAAAGACGGACAGGTTGGACCTGCTATCCGCAAGGCAATTCGCAATGCCAAGATGAACATTACTCGTGTAAAACGTGGCTGTGGTTCCTGGGAATGTGGTTGTGGACTTCCACATACTGTTCCTTCCGAGGTGCGTGGCAAAGCAGGCAGTGTTAATGTAGAACTCAAACCAGCTCCCAGGGGTCTTGGTCTTGCTGCAGGGGACACTGCAAGGAAAGTGCTTGAAAAGGCTGGTATCAAGGATGTCTGGACAAGGACCGAAGGTCAGACCAGAACTACCCTCAATTTTGCCAAAGCAACTTACAATGCTCTCAAGCATACCGGTACAATTAGGGAACCTCTCAAAACGGAATGTAAGGAGGCCTGAAAATGTATGCGGTTATAAGAATGCGTGGAAATGTTAATGTCAGGAAAACAATTGCTGATACATTAACTATGCTTCGTCTGAATCGTATAAATCACTGTGTGATACTCGATGAGACACCCAATAACAGTGGTATGATCCAAAAAGTGAAGGACTACGTGGCTTATGGTAAGATTGACGCGGAGACCCTTGCCCAGATTCTTGCCAATCGTGGTAAAATTGAAGGTGGGATTTCCCTTACCGATGAATACATTGCTGAAAATACAGATTTTGATTCGATTGCTTCTTTTGCAGAAGCCGTTTTTGAAGGCAAAGCCAGTTTTTCCGCAGTTCCAGGTCTGAAACCCGTATTCAGGTTGCATCCTCCAAGGAAAGGTCATTCAGGTATCAAGAGACCTACTCAGAAGGGTGGGGTACTTGGTAACCATGATGGAAACATCAATGTTCTTCTCAACAAGATGAGGTGAAATCATGGGTAAAACTCAAACAAAGAAGTATAGGGGTTCCAGAACCTGCGGGGGCGGTACTACCAAAAACAGGCGTGGTGCTGGAAACCGCGGTGGGCGTGGCAGATGTGGGGAAGTCAATCACCACTTTGTCCTTGCACTCCAGGGTGGTTACACTCACGGTAAGTATGGATTCAAACGTCCTTTAAAATCAATTCATGAAGTCTCCATTGTTAATGTGGGTGAACTTGATGAACTTGCAGACCAGCTTGTAGTGGATGGTCTTGCAAATGTTGAGGATGATATCTATAAAATCAATCTTGCAGACCTGGAAATTGAAAAAGTTCTGGGCTCAGGAAAGGTTAACAAAAAAATGGAAATTACAGCATCCAGTTTTTCCGGATCTGCCCGATCAAAGATCGAGGAAGCCGGCGGATCATGTGTTGCTATAGAAGAGTAATGTCTAAATGACATTACTCTTATTAACCTGTCCGATATATTTACATTTATATATTACAATATTGGAACCCAGCAAAAGGTGTAATTGATGAGCTTTAAGGAAAGTTTAGAACCGTTTTTTAACAGATTACCTGCTGTGGCAAGTCCACAAGGGCATATTCACTTCAAGAATAAACTGCTGTGGACTCTGGGGATCCTCATGCTGTACTTTGCTCTTGCAAATGTACCTCTGTTTGGGCTTTCCTCGGAATCCATTGACCTATTCGAACAATACAGGGCTTTCTTTGCTGGAGCTTCTGGTTCTTTGATGCTTCTTGGTATTGGGCCTATTGTTACTGCATCCATTGTTCTTCAGCTTCTCACCGGTGCAGATATTATAAAACTTGATATGTCAGATCCCCGGGATCAAGCCTTTTTCCAGGGTGCACAAAAATTCCTTGTATTTGTTATGATTGTCCTTGAGGCGTTGCCTCAGATTCTTGGAGGTTATATTCAACCCGATGCTGGTATTGCCGCATCTCTGGGAGTGGGTCTGGGAGTAATTACATTCCTGATATTCCTCCAGATATGTGTGGGTGGAGTATTGATCCTCTTTATGGACGAAATCGTTTCCAAGTGGGGTATTGGATCCGGTGTAGGTCTTTTCATTGTTGCGGGTGTTTCGCAGCAGATTGTAACCGGTTTAATTAACTGGGTGCCTGATTCATCCGGTTTACCTGCCGGTATCATTCCCAAATGGATTTATATAATTCAGAATGTAGGGGCAGATTACCTTTTCTCGGGTGACGGCTTAATGTTCATCCTGATACAGGGTGGAATATTGGCACTTATCACTACAGTTGCAATCTTCTTTTTGGTTGTATATGCAGAAAGTACCCGTATTGAGATCCCTCTTGCGCATAGTTCTGTGAAAGGGGCAAGAGGTCGTTTCCCTGTGAAACTTATCTATGCTTCAGTTCTGCCGATGATTCTTGTCAGGGCACTACAGGCAAACATACAGTTAATTGGTCTTATGCTTGCAGGTCGTGGTATTACGTTCCTCGGAGAATACTCCGGTTCAACCCCTATAAATGGGTTAATGTATTACCTGGCACCTCTAAATAGCCCTTATGACTGGATTCCTTCTTTAGTACAGGAAACCTTTACCGGTTATGGTGTGGCTGCCCCTGAACTCTGGCAGATTGGCCTCCATGTATTTGTAGACGCATTTATGTTGATTGCTGGTGGTATCATCTTTGCACTGTTCTGGATAGAGACTACAGGAATGGGTGCCAAACCCACGGCCAAAAAAGTGTTCAATTCAGGAATGCAGATTCCCGGTTTCAGAAGAAATATTGGCAGTATCGAAAAAGTGATGGAGCGTTACATACCAAAGGTTACGGTAATTGGTGGTGCATTTATAGGTGCTCTTACATTGGTTGCCAGTATGCTTGGTACCATTGGAGGAGCAGGCGGTACTGGTCTTTTGCTGACAGTAAGTATCATATATAGATTGTATGAGGATATAGCTTCTGAACAAATGATGGAAATGCATCCAATGATGCGGTCTTTCTTCGGACAGGAATAATATCAGGAAGTAAAAATATGAATGTGGTGTTATTTGGGCCACCGGGTGCCGGAAAAGGTACTCAGGCCAAAGAACTTTCCAATTACTATGATATTCCCCATATATCCACGGGGGATATCCTCAGGGCCAATGTAAAGGAAGGTACCAAACTTGGCAAAGAAGCAGAACAATATATGAACCGCGGAGAACTTGTGCCTGATGAAGTTCTGATTGGTATTATTAAGAATCGTCTGGCTGAACCTGATTGCAAGAAAGGTTACCTGTTAGATGGTTATCCACGTACTATACCACAGGCTGATGCCCTGGATGGTATTCTTGAAAAAATAGGAATGCCACTGGATGTTGTGTTGAATATTGATGTTCCGGATGAAGAACTTGTAGGACGTCTTTCAGGTCGTTACATGTGTAAATGTGGCGAAAGTTATCACATCAGGTTTAATCCTCCACAAAATGAAGGCGTATGTGATTCCTGTGGTGGCCAATTGTACCAGCGTGATGATGATAAGGAAGAAGTCATTCGCCAGCGTCTTGAATCCTATAAAAATAAGACACAGCCATTGATAGATTATTATGCTAATAAGAATTTAGTAGTGCATATCAATGGCGAAAAGGACATAAAGGATGTATTTGATGATATTCGTGATGTCCTTGATAAATATGTGAATTGAATTTAATGAAAAATGTCGGTGATGGTTGCCTTGGAAAATGCAAAATTAAAACAGCTGCTTGAAAGATTTGTCATAGCTGTAGGTATATCCCTTATGCTTGCAATCGTTCTGATTGGACAGGAAGGCAGAGAAATAGTTGGATCGGTTGTGGGAATTATAATGGATCCAATCATTATGCTGGTTGGTGAAAGTAATTTTCATGTTATGCTTTTTATCATGGCTGCCATTACTGCTCTTTATGCTTCTCTTATTCAGAAATATACTATTGACTGGGAACTTATGCGTAGTACTCAGGAACGTATGAAGGCTTTCCAGAAGGAGTATCGCGAAGCACAGTTGGCCCAGAACAATTACATGATCAATAAACTGGATGAGCAGCGTAAAGAAATGATGTCTGACCAGATGGAAATGTCCAAGCAACAGTTCAAGCCCATGGCCTATATTAGTATCATTTCCCTTCCCCTTTTCATGTGGGCATATTACTATATAAGTGAACATGGTGGTGCTGTACTGACCTTCCCCTTTATGGGAGAGACACTATTAACAACTCCTATAATCGGGCCTATCCAGTACTGGATATTCTGGTATTTTATCACTTCTCTGGCTATCAGTCAGGTTGTACGAAAGGCTCTGGATATCGGTGGCGCGTGAATGCTTGTTACGATAAGCGGTCTTCCGGGCAGTGGAACCACCACTGTATCCCGGATGCTTGCCTCATATTACGCCATCGAAATGATTTCAGCAGGTGACGTTTTCCGCAACCTTGCAAAAGAGCATTCTATGAGTCTGGGTGAATTTGGAAAACTTGCCGAATCCGATCCTGCAATAGACAGGATGATTGATGAGAGGCAGCAAGATATTGCTTTAAGCCGGGATAACATTATTCTGGAGGGCAGGCTGGCCGGTCATGTGGCAGGTGATGAAGCATTGTGTATATGGCTCAAAGCATCCCGAAAGGTTCGTGTTGAACGTATCGTCGGGCGTGAAGGTTCTTCTTTTGAAGCAAAACTTAACGAAACAATAGAAAGGGAATCTTGCGAAGCTTTGAGATATCGCGAAATTTATGATATAGATATAAATGACCTATCAATCTATGATATGGTGATCGAGTCAAACCGCTGGAACCAATACCAGATATGTGATATATTAAAGACTGCAATTGATAATCTGGGTGGGTTTTTTAACGAATAATATTAATGTTGATTACGATTTAACCCGACAAAGGGAATATATTCTCAAGGCAAATGCTCATACAAATCCGTCATATGGTTTTCCTCCTATTAAACGTCCTCTCTCTTTTTACATCAGAATGGGAGTGGTAAACCTTGACAAACCCGCCGGGCCTACAAGTCATGAGGTTACTGCGTGGGTCAGGGATATGCTTGAACTCCCCAGAGCAGGGCATTCAGGTTCACTGGATCCACGGGTGACAGGTGTATTGCCGATTATGCTGGGTAAGGCAACAAAAGCGGTCTCAGCACTTCGCCTTTCAGCCAAGGAATACATCTGTCTTATGCGCCTCCATGTAAATGTTCCTGAAGAACGTGTGCGGAAGGTCTGCGATGAATTTACCGGTCCTATATACCAGACCCCTCCTGTAGTTTCGGCTGTCAAGCGTGCTATCAGGACACGCAATATCTATTCCCTGGATGTGCTGGAAGTTGAAGACAATCTTGTCCTTTTCAGGGTTAGATGTGAGGCAGGAACCTATATACGCAAACTCTGTCATGATATCGGGCTTGTGATTGGTTGTGGGGCCCATATGCAACAGCTCAGAAGGATTGGCACAGGACCATTTAATGAGTCATCACTTGTCACTTTGCATGACCTGAAAGACGCTTTTGTATTCTGGCAGGAAAATGGTGATGAAGAGCACTTGCGTCGTATTATCAGACCAATGGAGGAAGCCCTTGTACACCTGCCGCACATCACAATCCGTGATTCCGCCGTGAGTGCGATTTGTCATGGGGCAGCACTTACAGTACCGGGTATTGTCGGTCTCGATTCTGATGTCCAAAAAGAGGGTGATGTTGCCGTTTTTAGTTTGAAAGGTGAAGTTGTTGCTCTTGCAAAAGCATCAATGGACTCCTCTGAAATCCTGGATTTCTCCAGCGGAATTGCTGCTATCACCGAAAGAGTAATAATGGATGCCGATGTTTATCCGAGTCGCTGGAATGCAAAACGTATGCAGCGTACATGAAATCATATTTGCTGAGGTAGTCTAGCGGTACGGCGCAAGCCTGGAAAGCTTGTGGGGCTTGACCCCTCGGGAGTTCGAATCTCCCCCTCAGCGTCTTTCTATTTTTAACTAAGTTTAAGGGTTAATAGGGATTACCTGCAGAAAGTTACCTTTGGTTTATGTGTCTGTTTTTAGATTCTTTAATTACATTGATTGCATTTCCCAGACTTTTCCAGCCGATTATCTCCACATCTTTATTTTCTAAATTTTTATACGTCTCAAAGAAATGGGTAATTTCCTTTAAAAGATGAGGTGGGACTTGATCTATTGTTTCTATGTGTATCCACAAGGGATCACTTTCCGGAACACATAGTATCTTTTCATCTCTGCCTTTCTCGTCCATCATATCAAATAGTGCAACAGGGTGCACATCTATCAAACAACCGGGGAATGTAGGTTCCCATGTTAATACCAGTGCATCTAAAGGATCCCCATCAAGGGCGAGTGTGTCGGGAAAGAAACCATAATCACAGGGATAGACCATCGAAGAGAAAAGCATCCTATCAAACTTTATCATTTCCTTTTCCTTGTCATACTCATATTTATTTCGGCTTCCTTTTGGAATTTCTATAAGTACACTTTCAATTTGTCTTTTAACCATCTTCACACCCTGTTTGATTATATTTGCTCCTATTATATTTCATCATGGTGCATATTTCAGTTACTTATACAAACATTGATGAAGATGTTACACCCGATATCCAGATGGGGATTTCTGGGGACGTTAATTCAATCACAAAAACTTTAAATCCATAAATCCATTCTTTTTTATGAATGGGGAGGTTAAGTGGTATCGTGCTAGTTTAAAGGAGACCTTTTCTCTCCTTGAAAGCAATAAGGAAGGCTTAAGTGAAGATGAAGCATCTTTCCGCTTATCTACCTATGGATACAATGAAGTTGAGGCAAAAAAGAAACATGGTCAACTGTATCTTTTTGCCAGACAATTTGCAAGCCCATTGATCTATGTGTTAATCGCTGCTGCAATAGTCACTTTCTTCTTAAAAGAATATGCAGATACTGCTGTGATTGCCGGAGTGGTCCTGGCTAATGCAATAATTGGTTTTGTGCAGGAAAAAAAGGCTGAAAACGCTCTGGAATCCCTTGCCCGGATGATGCGTCCCGAAGCTACTGTACTTCGCAATGGACAGCGCAAAGTCATCCCCAGTCGGGAACTGGTGGTAGGGGATGTGGTGCTCTTTGATGCCGGTGCAAGGGTGCCTGCCGATGTAAGGCTTTTCCAGACCAAGAACCTGCGTATCGATGAATCAGCTCTTACCGGCGAATCCATGGCGGTTGAAAAGAATACTACAGCCATTTCCGGTGAGGACGTACCACTTGCAGACCAGAAAAACATGGCTTTTTCAGCCACTCTTGTAACACAGGGTGTTGGATATGGTGTGGTGGTGGCAACCGGCCCTCGTACCGAGATAGGCAAGATCTCAGAACTCATCAAGGAATCGGAAAGTATTTCTACTCCACTGATACGCACTATCAATCACCTGAGCAAATTACTGTTTGTTGTCATCCTTTTTGTTTCGGTCCTGACATTTATTATTGGACGTCTGCAGGGCTTTGAATATCTGGAAATTTTCCTGGCCTCAGTTAGTCTTGCAGTGGCGGCCATTCCTGAAGGTTTGCCAGCTCTTATCACCATATCACTGGCCATAGGGGTAAAATCCATGGCCTCAAAGAATGCCATAATGAGAAACCTGCCTTCAGTGGAAACACTGGGATCCGCTACTGTCATATGCTCCGATAAGACAGGCACCCTGACTATGAATCAAATGACAGTAACAACAATATATACCTCAGAAGGGTGGTTTGATGTTACAGGTGAAGGTTATTTGCCCAAAGGGACCTTTGCCAGTGAAGGAGTGCAAGTTTCCCCTCATGATTATGGTTCCTTGATGGAGACCCTCAAGGCAGGTTTCCTGTGTAACGATGCGTATCTGCGTGAAGAAGGAGGTGTGGTTGGTGATCCCACAGAAGGGGCACTACTGGTATCCGCTTTGAAAGCATCATCTTTCCATTTACCTCGTATTGATTCACTGCCCTTTGAATCCGAAAAACGATTTATGGCAACTCTGCATGAAAAGGATGAAAAATCCAATATAATTTTTGTAAAGGGCTCACCGGAAACAATAATCAGGATGTGCTCCTCTAAATACGGAGATGAGGAGGTTTTTGATCCGACTGAAATACTTGAAGTTGCTTCAAACATGGCATCTGAAGGCCTGCGTGTTATTGCCATGGCATACCGGGAAGTGGGATCTGACAGGGAAGAAGTAAAGGAAGAGGATATTGACGATCTTATTTTTCTGGGGTTGCAGGGAATGCGTGATCCCCCCCGGGAAGAGGTCAGGGATGCTATCAAAAAATGCAAAACAGCCGGTATCCGTGTAATCATGATAACGGGGGATCATGGACTCACAGGTCACAGTATCGCAAATCAACTCGGTATAACCACAGAAGGTGTACTTACAGGTTCAGAACTTGATAGCATGTCGGATGAGCACCTGCATGAAAAATTAGAATATGTTTCTGTCTTTGCGCGTACTTCCCCGGAAAATAAATCTCGTATTGTCAGGTTGCTGCAGGAGCAGGGAGAGGTTGTGGCCGTCACGGGAGACGGGATAAATGATGCACCAGCCCTCAAAAGGGCAGATATAGGAGTTGCAATGGGCAAATCCGGTACAGAGGTTGCCAAGGAAGCCTCGGACATGGTGCTTGCGGATGACAATTTTGCTTCCATTGTAAATGCTGTGGAGGAAGGCAGGGATGTTTACGACAAAATCCAGAAGGTTATTTTATGGATGCTGCCCACCAATGCTGCCGAGGGGCTTGCTGTAATGGCTGCAGTGCTGCTGGGAATTACCAATCCTCCTCTATTGCCTCTACATATATTGTGGATTAATACTGTAACAGCAATCGGTTTGGGGGTACCCATCGTTTTTGAACCGAAGGAATCCTTGTTATTGAGAAGACATCCACGCCCTCCCGAAGAGCCACTTTTACTGCCGGTTATCAAGCAAAGAATTGTTTTAGTTGCCCTGCTGATGGTAACAGCAACATTCCTTTTGTTCTTCTTTGAGATTAACAACCAGAAAACCCCGGTAGCTACAGCACAGACCATTGCGTTGAATACCATTGTATTCTTTGAGATCTTCTATCTTTTCAGTTCAAAATCCATTTATGAAAATACATTTGGCCGGCTATTTTCTAACATGGCAATGTTGGCCGGGGTGATTGTGGTTGTCCTGCTACAGTTGCTGATAACCTATAACCCATTGATTAATGGTATCCTTGACACAGCACCTTTAAGGTTGGTTGACTGGGTAATTATAGTAATAATCGCCAGTTCTGTGTTCTTTGTGATCGAAACTGAAAAGATGCTGCGTAAGCGCCAGAAAAGCAAGATTGCCCGTTAAGGAAAGCATCAAGTATTTCCATTCCTTTTTCGATATTTCCTAAACTGTTGGCATACGAGAATATCACATGGCCTTCTCCACCGGACCCAAAGTCGATACCCGATGTGGTAACTCCGGTTTTTTCCAGAATCTGCCTGCTGAATTCAAGTGAATTCCCGGTAAACTTATTTCCATTGTAGAAACAAGGACTGCCTTGCCTCCAATGGCTTTGACGAAATTGGGATAACATGCATAGATTGGACATCGCTACCTTTACCCCTTCATCAACAAGCGCCATGAAACTCAACATAAGGGCAGGGCTTGTACCAGAAGTGATAACTACCTGAAGGGTCTAGGTTGAAACGTGTGTTGTAGTCGTCAGTGATTACCTCTCTGAGTTCGGGTATCCCCTGACTATGTGTGTAGGTTGTATTGCAGGCATCGAGGGCATATGGGCAGCTTCACATATATGGGGAGCAGTGGAAAAATCCGGTTCTCCAATCTCCAGATGAATAATACTTTTCCCCTCTGCTTCGAGCTGCTGGCCCCTCTCCAGTACCTCCATAACGTAAAAAGGTGGTATGTCTGCTACTTTCTGGGATATTATGGCAATGATATTGCGCTGTATTTGTTATTTAAACCTTTTCAATCTTTCATCTAATTCTCAAAAAACGTTACCATAAAATTCCCTGGCATCCTCGCGTGCTGCATAACAGATTTGTTCCCTTAGGTCAGGTATTGCGGAGAGAACCCTTGTCCAGTCTGGCAACAGCATATTATGGGGTTTATCAATATATTCTTCCCCGGATTTCATGATGACCTTTGAGAACATATCCACATAGGTTTCCTCTTCATGACGGTTAAAGTTGAGGCCATTGAAAAGGGCATCAGTATAATATTTTCTTATAATGTCCTGCCCCCTTCTCTTATATTTCACCTGTATACTATGCAAGAGTGAATGGGATATGGGGGTGGTTGATGATTCCGTGATTATACGTAGAAGCGTTGAGAAAATATCGCCGGTCATCTTGCAGAGGCCTTCAGTGCGGTCATGACCAAGTTCTTTGTGTTTGTGATCGTAAAACCCAAGATCTGTCTGGCATACTCTCTTGAAAGTGGCATTGTTGTAGACTTCTGCAAGTAATCCGACTTCAAGTCCCCAGTCTGCCGGGATTCTTATATTGAGTGCAAGATCGCTTGTCATTGCAAATTCGCCGGAGAGGGTGTAGCGGAAAGATCTGAAATAGTCCAGGATATCTGAATCACACCAACGTTCTTTGTGCAGGGTATTCATAAGGGGCTGGACAAAAAGACGATAAACACGTCCATGCATAGTTTTTTTGTCCTGGTTTATCCTTGCATAATAACCTTTGTTGAAAAAGAAATTCAGATCACGACTGACTATAGGATAAAGAAGCTTTAAAGGAATGGCAGATGTGTAATTGACAATATCCGCATCATGCAGGGCAATTGCATAAGAATTCAGGCTGGCAACACCCAGGCCCAGCCAGGCATCCATGCCCTTTCCCCTGAACCCTGTAAGGTCAAGATCAATCTCTTTCATATCATCAATGATTTTTTGGACCCTTTTGCCATTACACCATATGAGCATATGGTCGGTTTTTAACTGGCTGAAAAATTGTGCAGCTTTTCGGTATTGTTCAGGATTATCAGCTGCCATTGGAATAATTATCTGTTTAATACAGTCGCATTTATTTAGTGCCTCCACGATTTGCTGGAGAGGAAGTTTTTCGACTTCCTCGTATAATATCGGTATGATCAGGCAAGCAGGTCGTTTTTGTTCAAGTTGTTTAATTTTTTCTTCAAGTTTATTGACATCAATGCAAAAATCATGTATTGTAGTAATATCCTCCTGATGAAAATCCATTTAATTCCCCCCATTTATGGATGATGTTTTGTACTATGAATATATTTTTTATCCTGATTCTCTCCCCCTTAAAGTCGAATCAGTGATTGAATGTCTATTCATAATTCCATGTTTGCTCTATATAATGGAGCCAAAAAATTTATAGTTTTCTATTTCCCCACAATTTCCTATAAGAAAGGCGCAGGATATAAATTTGCCAGTTCTATCACGTCAGTATCTCAGAAAAGTATGATAATAGACTGCAGTGGATATATGGTTCAACAATGATTATGGTTGTAAATTCTATAAGGTTGAACTTTCGTGATGACCTTTTTGGATGATTATATGTAATGGATAATAAGTATTTTATACTTCGAATAACCTTATACTTTTACTTATACTTAATATCTGGCGTGCTCAGGAGCATACTATAAATGGAAGGAATGGCGGCAGAAAAATGGTTTCAGCTTGGTTTTCATGCCGAATATCCTGAAGACAAGATTCGTTGCTACTCACGCGTTCTCGAAGTGGAAAAAGATTCTTTGATCTGGGATGATGAAGCGATTGCCCTTGTATGGACGAACAAAGGCATCGCCCACAGCGATCTGACAGAATATCAGGAAGCTATTCGTTGTTTTGATAATGCTCTTGAACTTAATGGGAATAATCCCGATATTTGGTACAATAAAGGCATAGTTTATTCCTAGTTGAAATAGCCAGAAAAAGCGATTGAATGCTTTGACAGGTCTACCGAGATTGATCCAGATTATGATAATGCATGGCTGAATAAGGGAATGATGTTGTGTACTATGAAGAAATATGATGAAGCCCTTATTTGTTATGGACATATTAATATCAGGGAAACTGATTCTGCTGAAAAGAGGACTATTTTGTGGAACTGTAGGGGTGTATCATATTTCTTAAAAGGGGCATATGATGAAGCAACACGATGTTTTTCTCATGTATTAAATCTTGATCCTGAATGTGAAGAAGCAAAAAATTACCTGAAAAAGGCTATATCCCTGCTTAATCAGCAAAAAAAACAAACATCCAATTACTAAGTACCATTATTTGTGTTTAATTTTATATATGTGGAATCCCAATATCTCTACGATTATACTATCAATTTATGGAGAGGGATGGAAATACTTGGATACTACCAATTTATGAAGAGGGATGGAAATACTTGGTAATTTAAAAAACTCCATACGTCATTATGTATTGCCATTTGCATCCAGAATCCCCTTCTCCCCCGACGTAATCACATATCTTGGGCTTTTTGTAAGTTTTCTGGCAGCTTTCGAATTCGCAAAAGGCTATCTTTTATATGGTGCCCTTTTTTTAATTCTTGGAGGGGTACTTGATGTTTTAGACGGGGCCGTTGCACGTGCCAGTGGTACAACATCGGCTTTTGGAGGGGTACTTGATTCGGTATGTGATCGTTATGCAGATGCTATTGTTTTCGCAGGTTTGATTTATGGTTTTGTAAACAACACAATTCAAGGTACCGGATTTTTTATAGAAGGATGGATTTGGTGTATCTTTGCAATGATCGGCTCATATCTTGTCAGTTACACACGCGCCCGTGCCGAAGCAGCAGGTGCATCCAAACTTGATATAGGGGTGGCAGAAAGATCTGAAAGAATTATAATTCTGATACTCGGCGCACTTTCAGGTTTCCTCCTGCAAGCACTTGCACTTATTGCAATCCTGACCCATATTACTTTTATACAGCGGGTTATGGAGGCAAAACAGCGTCTATAGAAGAGATTATATAACACATCATTTATGTCTAGGGTTGGATTTCTTTACAATCACAGCTGAGGATTAATATGCTATATGAGGCAGAAGTCACCATCAATCTAAAGGCCGGTATGCTGGACCCTGAAGGAACTACTATCAAGCGTGCTCTGGGACACCTGGGTTATAATACAGAGAGTGTTAAAAGCACCAAAAGGTATGTGATTGAACTTAATGCAGAATCAGAAGAAAATGCACGCGGACTTGTTGACCAAATGTGCCAGAAACTGATTGCAAACCCTATAATTCACGATTACTCGATTGACCTGAGGGAAATAGAATGACCGTTGCCATCATACAGTTCGGTGGGAGTAATTGTGATAATGATGTCCTGCATGTCTTGCAGAATGTACTTGGAATTGATGCCGAACTTGTCTGGTATAAAGAAGAGAAACTCGATGGCTATGAAGCTGTTGTAATCCCGGGTGGTTTCTCATATGGTGACTATTTGAGATCAGGTGCTATTGCTTCAAGAACACCTATCATGGAATCTGTGAGAAAACTGGCTGACAATGGCAAGCCAGTTATGGGA
Organism: Methanohalophilus sp. DAL1; assembly: GCF_001683555.1. Taxonomy (NCBI): domain Archaea; kingdom Methanobacteriati; phylum Methanobacteriota; class Methanomicrobia; order Methanosarcinales; family Methanosarcinaceae; genus Methanohalophilus; species Methanohalophilus sp. DAL1. Next base: position 28,573 of record NZ_MAFX01000033.1, read on the forward strand.
ATATGCAACGGTTTCCAGATACTTACTGAGTCAGGGCTGCTGGATGGAGCCCTTACAACAAACAGTTATCCCAAGTTCAAATGTGAATGGTCATACCTGAAGGTAGAAAATACGAATACACATTTTACTTCAATGTATGAAAAGGGTCAGGTAATCCGCATCCCGATTGCCCATAAGGATGGCAAATACTACCACGATGACATATCCCTGCAGCAGCTGGAAGATAATAAACAGGTTGTATTCAGATATGTAGATGAAAAAGGCAATCCAACCGAAGCTGTCAACCCAAACGGTTCACGTAATAACATTGCAGGCATCACAAATAGAATGGGTAATATACTGGGTATGATGCCACATCCCGAACGAGCATCGGAGACAATTATAGGTTCTGATGATGGTCTTTTGATGTTTAAGTCGATGGTTGAAGCCGGCTGGAAATAATCATCTGCTTGCTTTTAGTTTTGCAGCGGTTTTCCAGGAATGCCTGACAAAATCGGGTAAATTCCCATTTTTATCCATCCATTCCTGAAGGAATTTTTTGGTTTTGGGATCTGATGGATAACCGCTTCCAAAATCTTCATTGATAGATTCTTTGATATTTCCTATAAGCTCGTCTCTTCTGACTTTTGCAATAATGGAGGCTGCAGATACTATTGGGTATATGTCATCGGCACGATGCTCGGAAACAATTTCCAGTTTTTTTTCTCCTTCATGTTTATTTTCATATGCAGCAAGAAGTTTCTTGCCAAACCTTTCTGCGTTTACATCTGCAGCATCTACATATGCCAGATCGGGTTTCAGGTTTTCGAGGACACTAGAAAACCCTCTTATCATGATATCATTCATGCTCATTATGTTGCGTAACTCATCTATTTGGCAGGCTTCGATTTCCTGAATAAATATCCCTTCTGCATATTTACGTATTTGGCGGGCGAGATTTTCCCTTTTTTTAGGAGACAGTTTTTTTGAGTCTGCCACACCCAGATTCTTCAGGGCGTTTATGTTTGATTCATCCATAATAACACCGGCAACACACATTGGTCCGATTACCGGTCCTTTGCCAGCTTCGTCAATTCCTGCAATTTTCATAGTTGTCCTCATCTTCATATAAATAAAGTAAAGATAACATATGCAATTGTCATCATCACTATTGAATGTTTCAATCCGGCGAGGACTTTCCCTTCACCCATTGCACCTGCCATCAGGCCGGAACTCAGTCCCTGTATCAGACAGGCATGTTTGAACAATCTCGTATACTCATCCAGGTTAAAACTCGAAAGGAAACTTGCCTGTGTTCCCGAAGAAGCCATTTTCGCACCTGCAGATGCCATTTCTGTCAGGAAGGTAGTGGATATTACATAGATCACACCTACAAAAACAAAAAAAGCAATGTAGATAATTACTATATAAATCATCATGCTCATTGAACGTTCCCGTTTCATATCCTGTTCAGATGATGCATCACGGGATGCTACGAGTAAAACCTGACCTATATCTCCACTGGACTCATTGGCCTTGGTAATAAGGGTAAATGACCTTGCCACAACCTGGGTCCTCAGTCGGTTTGCAAACCTGATAAGACTGTCATTTATGTTTACTCCCCAGGAAATATCCCTCCATACCTTTTTTATTTCCTTACTGAGAGTATCAGTTTCCTTTCTTGACATAAGCTTTATTGAATCCTGTAAGGTCATCCCGGTCTCGTTAGTACTGGCCAGTTTTTTCAACAGGTCAGGAATATTTTGTTCCAGTTTCTTCTTGCGCCGGTTTTTCTTCTCATAGAATATTGTCAGGGGAACAACTGCTGCAAAAAATCCAAATACAAGATAATCATCAATAAAATCAATTATCCCGGAGGGTAATCCTCCATCATTCATATTGAGCAGGAGAGGAATTATTATTATGCATACACCAATCGGACCCGTTATAACCAGTGTATATTCGGGCTTTTCCAGCATTGGCTTTAAAGGATTCTTTATATATTTCTTATACTGAAGGCCTTTTTTTGATTTAATGAAACTTTCAAAATATCCGCGTTTTTGTACTTTTTCCTCTTTTTCATCTATAACATCCCCCTTTTCGTCATAAACAGGCTGGAGGTGTAGAGGTACTTCGGGAATTCCATGATCATATGTATCATTGGTCTTGAGTAACTTTGGTTCCCCGAGCTCGCCAGGTGTTATTATGCTGATCATAACAACAAACATTAGGGAACCGATGGGTAGGACAGCATATATGATTGCATATACCATTGATTTTGAGCCGGAACCCATAATTATCATCATGATTCCCATTATTATGATAAACAGTGGGCCGGCCACAAATGCGGTTACATATGATTCAGAAAGCAATGCCAGTGTTTCCAGGAAACCTTTCTGGTCCACCATACTTTTCTGCAAGTACTGGTCTGATTTATCCTGGAAATATTTTGCAATATCTCCTCCACTATCTATAATTGTAACAAGATTGTATATCAAATCCTGAAACCTGTCTGAAGGGGTAGTACTGGATATATTTGTCAGTGCTGTTCTGATGTCGTTGCCGAAATATTCCATATCCTTTACAATGGTATCGACTTCGACAGCCACTTCCCCATAGGTATCTTCCGCTTTTGCAAGGGCTTTGAATACATCCAGGATATTCATCCCGCCCCTTGTTAATGCATACATAAAAGTTACTGCATAGGGGAGTTGTTGATCGATATTATTTTTCCTCTCGCCAGCCTGGAATGCAGGATAAAACATGAAAAGGACATAAGTTATACCTCCCAACACAAGTGCCAGGAAAATAACAATAAAAAAACCTACTATAATATCCCTGTAAGCCAGCAACCATACAAACGATGAATTGATCTGGATGCCGGTTAGCTGATCGGGTAATCCTATGACTGTGACTATGAGGTATGCGCATAAAAGTCCCAGCAAAGCCCCGAAAACCCCGGCAACAACAGAATAAAATATCCCTGCTGATACATACATTTCATAAGACACAGGAATTCGTGCCTGTTTTAGCTGGAGCTGGAGACTTGAATACCTGTCACCTTTTTCCTTTACCCTCTCTCCCAGAAGGGCAAAAGGAATTTTTCTGGCAAGTTCAAAAAGAATTTGACCATAATCTTTTTCTGAATTGCTTGTTCCATTTAATTTGAAACGTGTCTTCAGATGCCTGGAAGAATTTATTATTTTTTGTTTGTGCGATATTTTATTGGTTTGAGGCAGGCGGGATGTCTTATTGACAGGATTCGTAGATTCCCCGATTACATTGGGCTCAACTGTGGCGTCATCTTCTCCATCTTTTGATCCATCCAAGTTTATCCCACCATTTATTGATCCATTCCAAATCTGGTAAGGGTCCTTTCAGGTGTTGCCTGGTACTCTTTAATGATGGTAGCAATCTCTTTGAAATCCCGGATACCATTGTCCAGCATATATTCAAGTATATTTTGCCGGGTTTGCAGTTCTCGCTTTATATCTTCTTCTTTCCAGCCCCTTTGTAGTTTTATATCGTTCAATGCTTTGGATTTACCGGTATGCCTGAAGGAATCAGCAGATGAATCCCACGTAAATATGTCATTGGTTCGAATATTGCGGGTATTTGGATCTATGTCGGTGATCTCCACAAGCTTCAGGTTTCTCCTGACACGTTTACCTGCTGAAAATGTCTGTGCCTGAATACTCATTATGTCAAGAGCCTGGATCATATTCCTGGGTACACTTATAGGAGGATTTTCCAGCCTGTGAATTGCCGATGACACCGAATCAGCATGCATGGTGGAAAATGTGGTATGGCCTGTAGACATTGCCTGAAATAAAGTCAGTGCTTCTTTGCCCCTGACCTCACCTACCAGCAGGTACTCGGGTCTCTGTCTCAAAGCCGCCTTCAGCAGGTCGTACATATCAACAGCTCCCCTGTCATCTGCTGTAAATGAATCCCTGGTTACTCCCGGTATCCAATTAATATGCGGTAATTTAAGCTCTCTTGTATCTTCAAGAGAAATGATTTTTGCCTTTTCAGGAATGAAGAGGGAGACTGCATTCAATGACGAAGTCTTACCTGAAGCCGTACCTCCTGCATATATAAGGCTCTTATTATTTTCAATACACAACCACAGATATGCCATTCCTGCCGAAGAGAAGGTGCCCCACTCAAGAAGGTCAATTGGTGTAATAGGAGTTTCACTGAATTTACGAATGGTGAAGGTACTGCCGTGAGTGGTTACACTTGTACCCAGAGTCATCTGGATACGGGACCCATCAGGCATTGTGGCATCTATCATTGGTTCGGCTACAGATATATGTTTACCACTTTTTTGAGCAAGCTGGACTATAAAGGAATTGAGTTCATCTTCCTCGAAGTAGATATTGGTGGAAATATTGCTGTATTTCTTGTGGTAGAGAAAAATAGGCTTGTCGTGTCCGTTACCTGATATATCTTCTATCCCTTCGTCATACATCAGTGGATCTATTTTTCCCAGTCGGACAAAATCTCTTTTTATATAATAAATGATTTTTCCCAGCATAAGGGGGGTAAATTTAATAGCATAATCCGTAAGGATGATCAGTATCTTCTCTTCCAGTATCTTTTCTTTGTCCGCCTGCCTGTCAATATTTTCCACGAGTAAAACATCACGCAGACGATCTTTTATCTCTGTCAGGAAGACTTCTTCAAATTCATCCAATTTTGGCTCTACTATCTGGTACAGATAATCATTGAGGAGTTCATTATAAAGAATGACTACAAAACAAAATGGCTCATCAAGCCAATATCTCTCAATTTCTTCATAATTTGCTATCCCTTCAAAATATGTAATGGGGCCATGGATAGCAGGGTCATACTGTTCTATTGGTTCGATTTCTCTTTCGAGGAGATTACGTATTTTCTGGATGAAATTAATATTTTTAAAACTTGTCTTTATTTTAGTTTGTGAATCAGTCTCTTCGCCTGATTCTTTATTTTCTCCTTTTGGTTCATCCTCTTGTAAATTTTCCGTATTATCAGTGGCAGTAGGAGTTTGAGATAAAGACGTTTTCATCATATCGTTGTCATTTAGGTCTTCTGTGTCAAGGGCTTCATTTGTTTTTTTCTGTACCTCATCAATATTTTTGTCAGCAGTTTCGTTTTCTGGATGTGGAGTGAATATATTTGGCAAATCCTCTTTAGAATCGGAAGTATTTGATTCTCCACCTGATAGTATTCTTTGCTCTTCATTATTTTCGTTTGCAGATGGATTTTCTCTACTTATGATTTTTTCACCTTTGGAAGGTGAGAAAATAATTTCATCCTTTTTTTCTTTAACAAACAAGGTATCTTTTTGAGAAGTTTTTTCTTTTTTACGGAAGGAGCCGGGTTTGAAAAGTTTTGGTTCTATTACTCCCGGTCCTTCTCGCTTGCCAGTGGATGAGCTTTTATTGTTCTTTGAATTATCTCCCTTGCCTGAATAATCCATACCCCTTTTTACGGAATCTTCATCACTCATTTTGTCACCGGAAATCAATTATTATTTATGGGTATTATGAGCCTATATGCAGCGTACATATATATCAGTAATAATATTATAATCATTATTATAGTTATGGATAATATTCTCCTTCTATCCATGAAAAACATTAAATCTTAGATACCCATTTTCCAAGCATACAAACCAACTTTACGGAAGATCCCCATGCCCATTATAACACTGGATTATGAAGACCTTGAGAAACTTACAGGTACTGACCGGGATAGCATAATAGATAGGGTTCCCATGATCGGAGCAGATATCGAACGTCTTGAAGACAAATCCATTGATATCGAATTCTTCCCCGACCGTCCCGATCTATATAGTGTTGAAGGTGTTTCCAGAGCAATGCGGGGTTTTATGGATATTGAAACAGGGCCTGTAAAATATAATATTAACGATTCAGATGTTGAAATATTTCTGGACAACGATATAAAGAGTATCCGTCCTGTGCTTGCTTGTGCTATTGTCCGCGGAGTCAAATTCACCGAATCCTCAATAAAATCCCTGATGGATCTGCAGGAATCCCTGCATTGGGGATTGGGCAGAGACCGTAAGAAAGTGTCAATCGGGGTTCATGATCTCTCCGGGGTCAAACCACCTTTCAAGTATATTGGTGGCGACCCATCAGTGGATTTTGTTCCTCTCGATTTCACCGAACCCATGAACCTGGCCGACATTCTTGAAAAGCACCCAAAGGGCACACGTTTTGCCCATCTCCTTAAAGGCTATTCCAAATATCCCCTTATACTTGATGCTGATGATCAGGTGCTTTCCTTCCCACCTATAATTAACGGAACACTAACCATGGTGAACAAAAATACCACCGATATTTTCATAGATGTAACAGGCCTGAGTGGCGAAGTTTATACAGCCCTCAACATTGTTGTGGCTGCACTAGCCGATCGTGGAGGCCGGATTGAATCAGTTAAGATTAATAATCCCGATGGGGAATCAAAGATCACTCCTGATCTCTCACCGGAAAAACGTATTATTTCAATGGATGAAGTAAAATCCCTTGTTGGTATGGACTTCACATCAGAGGAAGTAGCAGGTCATTTGAGAAGAATGCGTTATGCAGCATCACCTGCAGGCACCAATGCAGTGGAGATAGAAATTCCTCCCTACAGGGCAGATATCCTCCATAATTATGACATAATTGAAGACATTGCAATTTCGGTAGGTTTTGACAATATTGAAGCAATATTTCCATCTACTTCCACAATCGGGAAAGCACATCCCCTTTCCCTGATGCAGGATGATATCAGGGAAATTATGGTCGGGCTGGGATATTCTGAAGTGATGCCATTCACTCTTACCAGTGAGAAGGTGCATTTTGATAATATGAGAAGGCCACATACAGAAGATGTAACATTTGTAATGCATCCCATCAGTGAAGACCAGACAATGATACGCACGACCCTCCTGCCCAACCAGCTGGAAATTCTTTCCCTGAACCAGCATCATGAACTACCTCAGCGCATATTTGAGGTCGGTGAGGCAATCGTAAATTGTGCAAATAAACTGCATCTGGCAGCTATGTCTATCCATGCACTGGCAAATTTCGAGGAAATAAGAGAAATTGTTGATTCAATGATGATGGAGCGAAATATCCCTTATTCAGTCAAGCCATCAGAAGACCCTGCATTTATTGAAGGCAGGAGAGCAGATATCCTGGTAAATGGTATTAAAGTAGGTGTGATGGGAGAAATTCATCCGCAAGTCATACTCAATTTCGGGCTTGGACAACCTGTTGTAGGTTTTGAAATAAACCTGGAATGAGTAACTGAGGTTCAATTACGATCTAAAAAAGAACGGGCCCGCCGCGATTCGAACACGAGTCAATGGGTATCTTCGCACCTTTCTAGGTAACATCGAAGCCCATCAGGATATCCTGGCTACCCCACGGGCCCGCAGGAAGCAGCCTTATCATAGTGATTACCTCTATTAAACTTTTCTATAGCGGTATTTAGAAACTGATACGATATTGCAACAATACAGCAACTACTATAAGCATCAATCCGAATATTTTTTTGAAATATTTTCTGGAAAGGGTTTCAAGATTCCATTTTGAGGTATACATAATCCGGGAGCCAAACTGGCTTCCAATCAGTGAGGCAGTCGCAAATAGTATCATGGTAGTAACAGAAATTTCTATATTGTTAAGGTGGGAGAGAAGGCCGGACAGTGAAGAGATCATTACAATTAGCGATGAAGTGGCAGGTGCCTCCCTTATTCCGTATCCAAGACCAAGGAGCAGGGGCACCACGAAAGTTCCCCCTCCGATACCCAGCATTCCCGCAGATATTCCTACCCCAATACCCACAAGTGATCCCAAAAACAGTCTCCTGTGGGTTGCTGGTTCTGCTATATGTGCTTGTTTTTTGCCATTAATGAGCATGCTTAATCCGACAAGAACGATTACAACACTGAAAATAAAGAGAATTGTCTCCTCAGAAACTCTCATGCCAATATGTGTTCCAATCGGTGCTCCGATTACGGAAAAGATAAGGAAAGGAATTGCAGTATGAAAATCTATCATTTTCTTTTTCAGATATGTAAATGAAGCTGAACCGGCTGTGGTCACATTGAGTAGAAGGGCAAGCGGGATTGCTATTCTCAGGTCAATGCCCATCCAGTAAAAAAGGGGTACATATATTACTGCCCCCCCAATTCCCAATAATGCAAAAATGGAGGAAAGTCCCAGGATTAGGATTGTAAGAAGAAAGGGATCTACAGCCATTATATCTTACTTGTCCTTTACATCTTTGTATCTTTCTTTGAAGCGGGCAATATCCTCACGTGTGCCTACAACAGATATGACATCTCCCTTTTCAAGTACTACATCATCCAGTTCTTCTATCTTTTTCTTATCTCCTTGCATATAGCCGATTACACGGCATCCTAGAGTATTATAGAGGTCAAGTTCGCCGATTGTCTTATTCTCCATATTCTTACCCACGACATGACGCTCAATTTCAATTCCTTCATAAAGCATTATGTCTTCTATCGGACAGTATCCTCCGGTCCCATAACAAACAGAAGTTATTTTTGCCAGCATCTGGCCGGCAACTATAGAAAGGGAAGCAACGTAATCCGCTCCTGCTTTGTAAATTTTGTCAATGGATTCTACTGAATTTGCTCTGGAATATATTGTGGACTCCGGATTCAACCCTCTGGAGATAAGAGTGGCAAAAATAATATCTGTATCTTGATTCAGACAAATTATCACTGTAGAGGCATTCTCAATACCTGCATTTTTGAGTACCTCTTCTTCCGTACCATTACCCACTATATATTCAAAATCAGGTCTTGGGAAAAGCCCTTCTTTTGAATCAACAATGACAAAAGGGATGTCGTTCTCGTCAAGTACTTCTACAATTCTTTTACCTACATCCCCGTATCCAAGAACGATTATATGGCCCATTTGCATTCCAGATCACCTATCATTTTGTAAGATCTTTTAATTCACTCAAATGTTCCATTGTACCGGTTGCAAGCAGTACAGTATTTTCTTTAATTATTTCTTCATCCTCAACTTTCAGGAACAATTTACCTTCTTTCCTTACTCCTATTATATTCGCTCCTGTTTTCTTGTGGATATTAGCTTCGTTGAATGATTTGCCAACAAGCTGGCTTGCAGGGTATACGGGAAGTTCTACAATGCTGTATTTATCCAGGAATGTAGTTGCACCACCAAGACCCATTACATAAGGGTCCAGTGCTTTTTTTCCCAGGAACCTGCCAAGTACAAGCTTTGGGGAAACTACACGATTTGCACCTGCATATTTGAGGTATTTGATATTTGCTGAATCTTCGGCTACTGCTATTATGTGAACATCTGCAAGACTGGAAGCGGCAAGGACAATACTGGCGTTTTCTTCATCAGAGCGATTTGCTATCAAAAAGCGAGCATTGCCAACCCTGGCATTTTCCAGTGTTTCATCATCTGTGGCTTTACCGTATATGCATGGTAGCTTTTTTTCAATAAGGCTTCGAAGTATCTCTTCATTGTCTTCAATGATTATGAAATTGACTTTCTGCTCCTCAAGTTCATCTATAAGCGTTTCCATTAACCGGTTGTAGCCACAAATGATTATATGGGAAGAAAAGGAGTCCGGCGCTTTTGTTGGAAGGGGCATGTTCAGGGCTTTTTCAAACCACGGTGTTATGACAAAAGTAATCAAAATACCAAATACCATGACTACACCACTCAATTCTACGAAGATGGTAAAAAATTTGCCAATTGGACTTGTTAATACAATGTCTCCGTAACCTACAGTAGTGGTAGTTGTAATTACCCAATATAGAGCATCTACAGGATTAGAAAACTGCGTTTGCCCTTCATAATTTACCAGCAGGAGGAAGATGATCGTATCTATGATTACCACTCCCAGGAAAATTCCCAGGTAATGGTACAGTGATCGCCTCCATATGGCCGGTAATTTCATTTTCATCCATCCTTGTTTTTAGAAACCATGAACTATATAGGGTCCGAATATCATCAGGACAAAGGATAATATGATTAGGATTGTAAATGTGCCTGCTATGGTCCCTGCAAGGGTGGTTGACTTGATTTCATCCCCTGTAAACCTTTTGAGGAATGACTGGAGGTAATCCCTGAATACATGTCCTCCGTCCAGCGGGACAGCCGGAAGACAGTTGAATAAACCTACATAGAAGTTCAGCCATCCAATCCAGAGAAGGCTGTTGGCAATCCAGAAAATTCCTACACCGAGAGGCTCACCCCATCCAACAGGTTCATAGAACTGAGCAAAAGTGCCACTAAAGCCGGGGAAACCTTCTCCTGCAAATCCTATTATGGGCAGACCTAATAGAATTACCCAGCCAGCTACACCTGTAAGCATAGAAGGCAGGCCTTTGAGCATATCCAGATATTCGTGGGCGGGGTACTCGCCGATGGAAAGTCCTAGCGGTATATTTTTTACTCCATCTGTGCCATAATAAACTCCCAAAAACCCTTTTTCGGAATTGCCATCCGGGTGTTGCCCCAGTGTAAGGGTGTATATTTCATTTTCTCCCTCGGGTGTCTTCACCTCAATTTCCACTTCCTGGCCGGCAGTTGTGGTATTCATGAAATTGACAAACTCTTCAGGGGTTTGGGTGGTAACATTATTGATGGAAAGTAAAAACATCCCTTTTTCAAGATTACTTCTTTCTGCAGGTGAACCATCTACAATATCATTGATATATATCCCAAAATCTCCGGTATCCTGCCTGTCGGTTACTTTCAGTTCATACTCTCTTATCTCTCGGTCTTTGGCTGCCTTCAAGGTGACCGTGGAACCGGTTTCTGTTTTGTTCAAATAGGCTACAACATCGTTGGCATAACGTACTTCCCTGTCATCGATGCCGGTAATTACCATTCCTTTTTCAATACCTGCAATATCAGCTACAGAGTCTTCTTTAACATCCACTACCATTGTGTCGCTCATAGGAGCTACAGCCCCCAGTACTGGTCCGAAAAAGAGAACAAAAGCAATCAGAGCCACTGCAAAATTGGACATCACTCCGGCGGCCAGGATGCGTGCACGCTGGTTTCTGGTGGCCTTTTTCTCATTTATTGCAGGACTTCCAAATTCGTCTTTCCCTTCCCCGAAAAGTTGCTCCTCATCGGGTTCAGCAAATCCTCCAATAGGCACCAGGGCAAAAAGTATTCCCATGGATTTTACCCTGATATCTTCTACCCTGGCAAGAATGGCATGGGCAAATTCATGAACCACCAGTGTTATTACCAGGGCAATGATGCCCCAGGTAAGCGGAATAAATTCGTTGACTCCCGGAATCAGGAATACATTGCGGGCCTCGTTGAATTTCCCGGGTTGAGGCATTGCATTCTCTGTAAGGGAAGAAATAAGCGCGATATCTGAAAGAATGACAATAAAAAGCATGGCAAACATGCCTATGAACATTAGCACAATGCCGGTATTTGCAAATACTCTCCAGTAACGGCGGGGTTTTGCAAGTTTATCCAGAAGAGCCAGCCCCCTGACAGTTCTGATCATGAGTATGGGGCCGTATGCGGATATGTTGTACTTTTCCAGTACTCCCTTTTTGTTAAGATAGGCAACTGCAGCCCAGTATACTAAAAATATCGCCAATATGAGGTTAGTAGTGTCCAATTGAATTCTCCGATGGTTATGCCAGTGATGATTAGGTGGTTGAATTAATATCTTTTTATATTAAAATCAAATGGGCAAAGGATAGTGTAGCCTGCTATAGAATAAATCATATATCGTCGGGATAAACACCAAACTGCTGGGTGAAATTGAGCTGGTCTACTTCTTCCCAGTCCTCGGCAATCTTTTCATCCTTTACCCTGCTTATGGTTATGCCTGTAAAACTAACTTTACGGTTTGTAGGAAACACACCCTGAAATGTTTTTTTATGGGTCCCTTCTGCCTTCCAGCGTGTAACAACCTTGTCATTTTCAGCTATTATATCTTCTATTTCAAAATGGAGGTCTGGAAGGGCATGGTGTATGGCACCCATGAATTCCTTGAGATTTTCTCGGTCCAGCTTTTCTCCGCCATAATGCATCAGATAATCATCTGTACAGTGCTTATCTATTATAACAGGATTCCAGCCATCTCTGGCGACTTTCAGCACGATTTCTTTGTTTTTATCAAGAGAGCCACAGATTTGCTCATCGTTAGTCTCATTTTTTCCCATCGTTAATAATAGACAGGGTTTCTATTTAAAAAGTTTATTTCCCGAAAATTGCAGACTTATGACAAGGAAAAGAAATATTGGATGTTTCATGAAACCACCTCTGTATATGGAACCTGGAACTTATTGCAAAAATAGATTTTGTATGATGTATTGAGGTGTCCCTGCTTGCAATAAAAAATGTACTTTTTAGGGCACTTATTGGAATGGCTAGCAAGTTGTCGGTGCTGTCTCAATTACAGGTCTCCTGCGATAGATTTATAAAAAATCATGTTATTTAGAGGTTGCATATTCTGGTTGCAGGAAAATGTCAAACCAAATCTGCAATAAAAAGTGTGCGAGAGTAGCCAAGCGGCCAACGGCGATGGACTCAAGATCCATTCTCGTAGGAGTTCGTGGGTTCGAATCCCCCCTCTCGCACCAATCCATATTTTACATGTTTTAACTTCATTTAACAACTACCTCTTTAACCGGCTATATTTTCTCAGTTTTCAAGAATCATTTAGGGCAGAAATGTAAATGTATTTTGTTGCATTTATTTTTGTAGGTTGTTGTTTTTAATTTTAAATAACACTATGTGAGTATTTCATATTTACATTTTCAAAATTTCAGTTCTTCTGTCATGATTAATTCTCCATGACTTTGATACTTATGTAGCCCCTTTATCCACACTGAATCGATCAACCAAAGAGCTTTCAAGATCGTCTGTACCTCTACAGGGTTTAGATAAAAATTTCTTTAAAATAGGATGAATCAATTAAAGTACACGCAAAAAATCTATTTATATGCTGGTATTTCAAAATTCGTTGAAATACATATATATACAAGAAATAACAACCAATTAACTAGCGATATTCGATATATTAGTTGTCACACAACGGAGATAAAGAATGGCTGAAATTACCATTAATTCAAGCATATGTGGATTTGAACATAAAGTTGTTGGGAAAAAGGAAGGAAAAAACATAATTATTGACATCGAAACGGATTGTGCTAAAATAAAAAAGATGTCGCATATGGAAGTACCCATTGATCAGACACTTGATATCAAGGACAATTATGTGATATCAAAGGCCCAGGAATTGAACTGCTCATCCAATTGTCTTGTGCCCTGTGGAATATTACATGTGTGCAGGATGGAAATGGGAATTCTGTCTGAATCCCTGGCAAAGAAATCCGGAAGAGTCAGCATCGATTTCCAATAAATTATCGTATTGTAAATAGATATCTGATATTATATCAAGATCTCCTTGTCTATTAAGTAGATAATATTTGGGGAAAACATGATTCAAACTATACTTATACCTACTGATTTTACGATTGAGAGTGAGAAACTGCTCTCCTGTATTGCAGAATTGAAAAACACAGGCTTGAAGAAAGCTATATTGTTGCATGTTGTGGACATTTTTAAATCCCAGGGACTTGCTCCCATGTTCGAGGAAAATGCAAAGAAAAAAATTGCTGAATACAAGCAACTGCTGGAAGAAATGGGAATCGATACAGTCACACATGTTGTTGAAGGCGATGTTAATAAAACTATAATTAAAGTTGCAGATGAAGAAAACGTAGATTGTATTGTTATGGGTGCAACCACATCGGGAGTTATAAAAGGAAAGCTTACAGGCAGGACTACAAACTATATTTCCCGAAGGTCCGATAAGATTCTGCTCATTGAGAAATACAATAAACTTGAAAACGGTGAAGAAGAATTATATGCGAAGGCATGTTCTGCAAAGTTTTCAAAAGTAATGGTTCCGTTAGACTTCTCGGATAATTCAAGTAAAATACTTGATATGCTCCGGCAAATGACAGATGTCATCCATGAAGTTGTCTTTGTACATATTATAGAAAATGCAAAAAATAAGCCTCAACTTGAACATAAGAAAAAGGGAAGTCTTGATAAACTCTATGAGATCGGTAATGATTTGGAGAAAAAGCTGGTAGTCAATTATGTTGTAAAGGAAGGCAAACCTGCAAAAATACTGGATGAACTTGCAGAAGAAATGGGAATCACCCTGATAATGATAACCACACATGGAACCGAATCATTAAAGGATATTCTTCTGGGAAGTACTGCCGAAAACCTCCTCCGAAATACTGTCAAACCAATATTGCTAATTCCTGCAGATAACAGGTGAAAACAATGGAAGAAGAAAGAGAACTTGATTTTTTCAGCAAGTATTTGTCCATATGGGTAGCCATCTGTATTGTACTGGGTACTGCAATAGGTTCCCTGTTCCCCAAATTTGCAGATACAATTGGTCAATATGAAATTGCAAATGTGTCTATTCCAATTGCAATCGTCCTCTTGATCATGATGTATCCCATCATGTTAAAAATAAGTTTTGAAGAAATACTAAAAGTAAAAGAAAATAAAAAACCTCTTTATCTGACCGTTTTTGTAAACTGGGCAATCAAACCATTTACAATGACCATAATTGCCTGGATATTTATCAGTATATTTTTCTCTGGTCTTATACCGCTTAATCTTCAAGCGGAATATATTGCGGGTTTAATTATACTGGGACTTGCACCCTGTACCGCAATGGTACTGGTATGGACATATTTAGCAAACGGTAATATCAATTACGCTCTTGTACAGGTTTCTGTAAATGACCTGATTATATTGATATTGTTTGCTCCCCTGGGAGCGTTTCTTGTTGGCCAGACCACTGACTTCCCAATACCTGTACTGACCATATTCTATTCTGTACTATTCTATGTAGCGCTCCCTCTCGTCCTCGCAATGTTAACCAGACATTATGTCATTAAAAGCAAAGGCCTAAGCTGGTTTGAAAACAATCTCATCAATAAAATAGAATGGATTACACCCGCGGGACTCCTTATAACCCTGGTCTTGATTTTCACTCTTCAGGGTGAAATGATAATCAAATATCCTTTACATATTGTCCTGATTGCTATACCTATCATAGTGCAAACATATTTTATATTTGCAATCAGCTATTATGCTGCAAAAAGACTGAAAATCCCCTTCTATGAAGCTGCACCTTCTACATTTATTGCACCAAGTAACTTCTTTGAACTGGCAGTAGCCACCACATTAATACTGTTTGGTGCAACTTCAGGAGCAACGCTGGCAACTGTAGTAGGTGTACTGGTAGAAGTACCTGTAATGTTATCACTTGTAAAGATAATGAAAATGAACAGGCACAAATTCCAGTTTGAAGAGGGAATGTGACAGCTGGTCTGAAAATTATAATGCAGCGTAGTCATCTTCCTTTTTTTATAATGCAGGTGATTTTTCTTGGAATCAGGAATAAAATATGAAGACATTGTGCAGGCAACAGTCTCGGCCATACAAAGGGCAGAGACTGAATTGCCTGATGATGTGGTTGCTTGTCTGGAAAACGCTGAGCAGGAGGAGAGCAGTGAGATTGCACGCTCCCATTTGCAGGCAATACTGAAAAATACAGGGATTGCTCGCAGACATTCTGTGCCCATATGTCAGGATACCGGAATTATCATTCTTTTTGTGGAAATCGGCCGCAAACTCTCACCCCTTCCAGATATTGAACAAGCTCTTATTGAGGGGGTGATGAAGGCCACATCTGCTGTACCTCTGCGGCCCAATGCCGTACATCCCCTGACACGTATTAATAGTGGGGATAATACTGGAGATGGGTTACCGGATATAAAATATTATTTAAATAATTCAGAAGAATTGAGGATCACAGCCGTTCCCAAAGGTGCAGGCTCGGAAAATATGAGCATACTGAAAATGCTTAATCCCACAGAAGGTGATTCAATCGACCGTCTTGTCCTTGAAACCGTCAGGAATGCCGGGGGAAAGCCCTGCCCGCCTGTGATCCTGGGTATTGGTGTTGGTGGATCATTTGACAAAGCCGCTCTGCTTGCCAAGTGCGCTTTGCTGGAGCAGGTAAATGACATGGATGAAAAGGAAAATGCTCTGCTGAAAAAAGTCAATTCCCTCGGAGTTGGTCCTATGGGTACAGGTGGCGATACGACGGCTCTGGCGGTACATATCAGGACAGCCCACTGCCACACTGCTTCCCTGCCCGTGGCTATCAACATCCAGTGCTGGGCCAACAGGCATGCCACAGCTGTTATTGGAGGTAATGGCAAATGGAATATCATCTGAAAACCCCTCTTTCCATCGAGGACATATCACCCTTGAGAATTGGTGATATAGTTTACATATCAGGCAAAGTCCTCACAGCCCGTGATGAGGCTCATAAACGTATTCTGGAAACCCCTCTGGAAAATATGCCCTTTGATCTGGACGGGTCTACTATCTATCATTGTGGTCCTCTTATTCAGGAAAAGGAACCTGGAATATGGCAACCTGTGGCAGCCGGCCCGACCACCAGTGCACGCATGTCTGCAATGACTCCTCAACTTCTGAAAAAGCACAATGTGAGAATGTTGATAGGTAAGGGTGGAATGGACAATGTCGCCGATTCAATGAAAGGAAAATGTGTCTATCTTGCCTATACGGGAGGATGCGCTGCACTGGCGGTCAATTCCATAACAAAGGTTTGTGATGTCCACTGGCTTGATCTGGGTATGCCAGAAGCAATATGGGTACTTGAAATGAATGAATTCGGCCCCTTGGTTGTGGGAATAGATACTGGGGGAGAAGACCTTTTCAGGAATATCAGGGAAAAGGTAAACGAAAATCTTGAAAAGGCTCTCAGATAAGGAAGGTGAAAGTGGTCCGTGCTATGATGGTCAGCAATAAGAAGTACTTTAAGCCTGCTGACACCTGTCCTTCCCTCATCTGGCCCGCTACGATTCCTGTAACAAACCCCAGGATCACAGAAGCATGGAATAATATACGGGTGAACTGATCCGGATCAAAAACACCTGAGAATTGACTTCTTGCACCTGCAAGAGCTGTGGCTACATTGGCAGAAACAGTAGTTTTGCCGGTTTTCTCTTTCCCCCGGGCAAATGTATAAATCGAAGCCACTTTATTACCCAATAAATATTATATTTATCGATAATTCAGGGATCTATAAATAATGATATCCCGGTTAAAATACAACTGATAGGACTGATTATAATGGGATTCATGGATAAGTTGGTGCTTTCTATCATATGTCTTGTTGCTTTTTTCGGTATGGCTGGCGGTGCACTAATGGGGCCTGTATTACCATCAATGGTCGAGCCGCTTAATACATCCCGTGAAGCGGTTGGATGGGTGCTTGGTGTATATACGATTTCTACCGCATTGTTCATGGTACTGTTAGGTGTGGTGACAGATAGAATAGGTCGCAAAAAAGTGCTCATACCCTGTCTTTTAATAAATGGAGTAGCTGGTTTGGCGGGTTATTTTGCACCAAACCTTCCAATACTTCTTGTATTCAGATTTATCCAGGGTATCGGTATTGCAGGCATGGTGCCTGTGGTAATGACCATGATAGGCGAACTCTATGATGGACTTGAAAGAGTTCATGCTATGGGCATAATGAGCATGACCACAGCCGTAGGTTCGGTGTCGGCACCATTTATTGGGGGAACCCTTGCAGTTTTCGGGTGGAATTACTCCTTCCTGTTTTATGGGTTGACTATTCCTCTTGCATTTATAGCAATGCTTGTCTTGCCCGAAACCATGAACATGAAGGCCAATCCAGAACAAAGAACAGGTTTTAAAAAAATGTTCATGTCTCTCAAAGATATCAGAGTGGCATATACAGTGTTTTTAAGTTTTGCAGTATTCTTCCTTTTATACACAATTGTAATTTATGTCCCATTTATATTGAAAGATAATTTTGGTTTTACATCACAGGGTGCAGGTCTGGCTCTTGGTGTAGAGGGTGCTTCTGTGGTGATATTTGCATCCCAAGCAAAACGTCTGGCATCAAAATATCCAAAATATACCATACTTGGGATTGGGTTCACCTTACTAGGTATTGCAGTCGTGGGAATGTCTGGTGCTAACTCTATACCACTGGTATTCATGTTATTGCTGGTTTTTGGTGTTGGTTTTGGGATGGTTCAACCGTTGCTAAACGCACTTATCACTCAGGTGGCTCCTGATGATGAAATGGGAAGTGTTGTGTCACTGTTTAATACAATGAAGTATGTCGGCCAAACTGCAGCACCTGCGGTACTTGGTGTAATACTGTTAAATTCCAACCTTGCTGTAGTCTTTATAATCTCAAGTTTGCTGGGTTTTTGTGTTGCTATATCTACCTTCATAATGAGACACAAAATCTATACAACAGACACCTGAATCACTGCACAATCGTGAAAGGTACCGATGTGAAGCAGAGTGCTCCAAGAGCAAAAGTAACAATTCCTACTCCAAGTCTTCCTTTATCAAGGTTTATATTGTCTTCAAGAGGTTCTGGATGTCCAACCATTGAAAAAACGACAATATAAATCCCCCATATCAGCCATATAGAACCATTTTTATTTAGTATATAATTTACATGTATGCCGATACCAAGAAATAAAAACGGCATGGTCGACGATATTTATCTGGATTTGTTACCAAATATTGCTTTTAATATATGCCCATCATCAAGCTGTCCTGCAGGAAGCAGATTCAATCCTTGTTTATTGGATGTAGATCTACAACACTTATTAGTATAATGTCCACCCAGCGTGATATAATATCAATGTACACACATGGTAATTATTATCACAAAAAAACATCCAATGGGTGATATGGACACTTGTAGGGATCTCCATGTGTAAGCGTGGTACAGTTCATTTATTATATATTAAGATTTGTTTTCCTGCAGAAGTTTATATAGCTTTTTCGATATATGATTCCATTAAGATTTGCTTTGAATAAGCATAAATGAAAAGTAGATAACTTGGATAAACAAAATCTTCTTGAAAAGTTAAATAAATTATCGATGTAATATAATATAAAACTCATATAAGGTGTAAGAATGGAACTTAAAGTCCAGCCAATCGATATCAAAGTCGGAAAATACAAAATTATACTTAACTCCATAGATGCTAAAGAACTGGGTGTTTATGAAGGAGACCGGGTTCGTGTAACAGGGCATGTTACAGTTACAGCAATTGTGGATTTTACAGAAGATATGATATCTCCGGGAATGATCGGACTGTATCACGAAGTTAAAGAACAGCTTCAGAGGGAGTGGACTGAAATTGTAGAGATCGAACCTGCAGAGAAACCCAAATCTGCACGATTGATCCGCAAAAACATGGATGGGGAAAAACTTGTTCAGGAAGAGATATATGGCCTTGTCAAAGATATTGTGGAAGAGAACTTGAGTGAAATCGAACTAGCTGCTTTCCTGACATCCACTTATATAAATGACATGACGGATGATGAAACCGAATGGCTTACCCGGGCGATGATAGATACAGGAGAAAAACTTGAATTTGCGAAGGGTCCGATCATGGATAAGCATTCTATCGGAGGAGTGCCGGGTAATAAAATTTCTCTTCTGGTAGTACCTATTGTAGCAGCTAACGGGCTACTTATTCCTAAAACAAGTTCCCGTGCAATTACAGGTGCAGGGGGGACATCCGATCTTATGGAAGTTCTGGCACCCGTTGAATTTTCCGCTTCCCAGGTAAAGGAAATGACAGAAAAGGTTGGAGGTGTTCTGGTATGGGGTGGTGCCACCAACATAGCCCCTGCAGATGACAAACTTATCAAAGTAGAATACCCCCTCTCCATTGATCCACACTGTCAGCTGTTGGCATCAATAATGGCTAAGAAGGGAGCTGTTGGTGCTGATAATGTGGTTATTGACATACCCACCGGCCCCGGTACCAAGATTGCAAACGTGCAGGAAGGTAGAAAACTTGCTCGTGATCTTATCAATCTGGGTGAGCGACTCGGAATGAATGTGGACTGTGCCCTTACCTACGGTGCTTCTCCGATTGGTCGGACTGTGGGACCAGCCCTTGAAGTACGAGAGGCTCTCAAAGTGTTGGAAACAGGTGAAGGACCTAACAGTCTTATCGAAAAAAGTATGGTTCTTGCAGGAATGCTGCTTGAGATGGGTGGAGTGGCTGCCCGTGGCCAGGGTAATGAACTTGCCATGGAAACTCTTAAAAATGGCAAAGCTCTTGCCAAATTCCGGGAAATAATAGAAGTACAGGGCGGCAATCCCGATGTGACTTACAAGGATATTACTGCCGGTGAGCATACAGCTGAGATAACCGCACCTGCAAATGGATATGTACTTGAATTCAAAAATAAGAGAGTGGTGCAGATTGCACGGCTTGCCGGTGCACCCAATGATAAGGGAGCGGGTGTGCTGATCCATAAGAAACAGGGAGAGCCGGTCAAAAAAGGTGAACCCGTTCTTACCATTCATGCAGAAAAGAAAAATAAACTGGAAACAGCTCTGCGGAATGCCCAAAGAGACTCCCCTATAGTGGTTGAAGGTATGCTACTTGAACGAGTACAATCCTTTAAGGAAGTGTAAAGCGGCCATTACGCTTTAATATCCTTTTTCCTATTTTTGCCCATGAAAAGAATTGTAATACTGCGTCTGGGACACAGGCCTCAAAGAGATAAACGTATCACAACCCACGTGGCCCTTACAGCAAGGGCTTTCGGTGCTGAAGGGATACTCCTTGCAAGTAACGATCCCTCTATTACCCGGAGCGTGACCCAGCTGTGCCAACGCTGGGGAGGAGAATTTTATATCCGCAATGATGTAAAATGGAAGACCGAGATTAAAAAATGGAAATCAGAAGGCGGGAAGGTTTGCCATCTTTCAATGTATGGTATCAATCTGCCAGATGCCGTTGCGTCTATGCAGGAATGTGAAAAACTCATGATCGTTGTCGGTGCGGAAAAAGTCCCCTTTGAGGTCTATGAACTGGCTGACTGGAATGTTGCGGTGGGTAACCAGCCTCATTCAGAAGTGGCCGCTGTAGCTGTTACTCTGGACAGGATCGCAGAAGATGAGCCCTTGAAGAATGAATTTAAAGATGCACAACTTCATGTTGTACCAATGGATCACGGGAAGAAAATAATCGAAAATCCCTGATTCAGTCTTCCTTTTTGTCCTTTACCTCGGCACCCCTGTATATCTTATTGCGCTCGTATCCACCAAATCCCCGGTGTTTGCGATCCCTTTTTCTGGATGATTCTGCAAGCATGTTTTCCAGTTCATCATCCGATATTTCATCTGAACCCATATTATCACTTCAGGAAGTGCGTATCAGGGGATTGTGGTCAATAAATTCGGTGTCGATACCCAGGTCATTTTCCAAACGGGTTGCAAGGGCTTGCATTGCAGGATTTTCGGTGGCATAATGGGTTGCATCCACCAGCAGCATATCTGTAAAACTGCGGATCACATCATGTTTGAGTTCGGAGGACACATAGGCATCTACCTCCATTGAATTAGCAATATCAAGAAAAGGTCCTTTAAATCCACTCCCACCGAAGACCATAACTTTGGAAATCATCTCTTTTTCACCGACGTATTGTACATGGGTGTTCAGGGACCTGCACACGTGATTGATGAAAACATCCTTCGAGACAGGATCCATTTCTCCTATACATCCCATGTCCAGTTTCTCAATATTTTTAAGACCCAGCTTTTCAGCAAGAATGTCATTCACTCCTCCTTCTGCGCGGTCATAGTTGGTATGCATTGCATAGAGGGAAATATTGTTATCCAGCGCGATCTTCAGGTGTGTGGCCAGCTTGCAGGATATTGAATTAATCGAATGGAATAATAGGGTATGGTGTGTAATAAGCAGGTCTGCTCCAATATCTGCTGCCCGGTTAAGCGTATATTCAGTAGGATCCAGGGCCACAGCTATCCGATTAACTTCATTTTTCAGGTCAAGCGTTAATCCAATCCTGCCTTCATCAAATTCTTCTGCCAGTTCGGGAGGTGCTATTACTTCCAATTTTCTGACAATTTCTGAAAGGTTCATATTCCTGAAATTAATTTGTCCCAATATTAAACTGTCGGGTTTTAGATCGATAGCTTTTTATTGATATGTATGTATGTACATAACGCATAGGAAATAGCCGATTGTCTCTGTCGGAAAAAACACTGGCCGAATAGATGTTACCTCTCTTAAAAATCGTTACATGCATCATTTATCGGTAGTCTCCAAACCTTTTTATTCTATTCGGAAAGTGTTATATTCTATGCAGCTGGCAAAATGAGGGATGTCCAGGAACTTTTATACACTTAGGATTTGAAAGGCTGGCGTAAATTAAAGGTTGGTTTAGTATGATAGAGAATTTTGAACATTACTTGCAGGAAGACTGTCCTTACGGGGATGAAACCACAGAATTGCTTCAGATAAATGGTGGAGGTACCCTGAACATTCTGTCACGGGATGAGGGAATTGGAGCATGTGCTGATGATCTGGAACAATTCTACAAAAACAAAGGACTGGATGTGACCTACAGGGTTGAGAACGGTGAATATTTCGAAGGAGGGGCTGTAATATTCTCCGCACAAGGAAACCTCAGAATATTGTTCAAACTCTGGCGTGTCTCTCAGACTTTCCTTTCAATAGTATGTGCGATTGCAGCGCGGACTCATAATTTCGTAGAGGCTGCAAGAAAAGAAAATCCCGATATAATGATTGCCACAAGTCGCAAAACCCATCCGGGATTCAGGAAATACGAATTAAAGGCAGTAAAGGTAGCCGGAGGAACTCACCACCGTAATTCCTTGAGTGATTCCATTCTTGTGACACAGAACCATCTGGATGTGGCAGATTCTTTTGAGAATCTCAAGGCAGTGAAAAAAATAGAAATAGAACCACGTGATAATGACGAAGCACTCAAATACGCTGAAATTGCCGATGTCCTGTTACTTGATCATTATTCTCCCGAAGAAATGGCTGTGCTTGTTACCAAACTTAAAACAATAAATCCCGGCCTTGAGATTGCTGTGGGTGGTATTAAATCGGATGAGATTCCGCAATATGCTCCTTATGTGGATATTATTGTCTCCACTGCACCTTATTATGCTCAACCTCTTGATCTGACCACCAGAATTGAAAGAATTTGAGGTGTTCCAATGGGTGATATACTAACCGGATTGATTGACAGGCTTGCTAAAGAAAATGCTGATACTTTTCCTGAAAGCATTGTAGATGAAATATCTCTGGGAGTGGTTTACAGTGGTGCCAGAATTGGTATCCACGGCGGTGTTGCTGCAACTCAGATTCCTCAATCAGCCCATTGTGAAATCCTTTCATCCGCAGGTAAAATTCATAATAACCCTTTGCCCCGGGTTCTTGAGATGGGTAAATCATCCAATTCCCTAAAACGAACAGTTGCGACCAGTGCACTCAATGCTTTCATCAAAAAAACCGGGGAAGAGATTTCTTCTTACGAATCGTCAGATACCAGTGTATTGGATATTATTAAAAATAATGACAGGGTAGCAATGGTGGGCCATTTTGCCCCCATGATTCCCGGTATACTAAAAAAAGCCTCAACCCTTTATGTGGCGGAAAAAAGGCCAATAAAAGATGAAAGGATAACCATTGTACCCGAGGAAGAGCTGAAAGAAACAATAGCATCATCAGATGTTGCTATAATCACAGGTACCACTCTTTTGAACAACTCCCTTGGTCCTTTGATGGAATCAGTAAGCCAGGCATCTAACGCGATTCTGCTTGGACCTACTACTCCCCTGTATCCAGAACCTTTCTTTGAGGAAGGCTTTACTGCTGTAATGGGTACAAGAATTGATGATGCACCAACAATGTTAAGAATAGTTAGCCAGGCTGGCGGGACAAAGCAGCTTCACAGAAATTGTGGTACAAAGATATCTTTTGTTCAGTAAATATTATCCTTAGATCAATCGCTCAGGATTGGAATAAATATAGAGATTTGGCCTGCGTGCAAATCCCACAAGCGTCATATTATTTTGTCTTGCGAGCCTGATTCCCTTATCCATTGGTGCAGCTTTACTTACCATGAGGGGAATTCTGGCATTGACGCCTTTTCCTACCATTGTAACGGACAATCTGCCAGAAGTTGCCATTATGCAATCATTAAGTTTGACACCTTCAAATGCAGCTTTGCCGATTGCTTTATCAACTGCTGATGCCCGGCTGACGTCCTCACAAAATGTGAGTATTTCTCCTTTAGATGTTGCGATTACAGTCGAATGGGCACCACCGGTACGCCTCCAGATTTTGCCCTTTTCAAAAATGTGGTCGATAAGATCGAACAGGGTACTGCTTTTGACCTTCATTTCAGGGTTAGGAGTGGTCTTATCTAAGGATGATGGTTTTGTTTTGCAGAACAACTTATTTTTATCTATAACAATTGAAATGATCTGGTCAATATTTTCAATATGTCCTTCACATATGAGGTGACCTGCAGCCATTTCCTTAAGTTGTCGGGGACTTGCCAAAAAAGAAGATATGAAGTTGCCATTCAGGAAAATTTCAAAATTTTCCTCAATAACAACATCCACACTGATTTCTTTTGGAGAAGCATCTCCTTTCACTTCGATACACTGGATGGGAATATAAGGAGCGGTACTATCCCGCTCCTCCTCTTTCCACGTAATCTCAGTATCCGGTTTATTATCGAAGTGCCAATCTTTTTCATTCATACTTAGCTCTTCATTTCCTTAACCTTGGCAAAAAGCTGTTTGAGGGTATCCTCATTGCTTTTCGTAAAGTCAAAGGGAGAGGAAGTAAAGGGTTTGAAATAGACAGACACGTTGTCCAGCCTGTAGAATGTACCGTCACATTCCATGGCATCAATTACACCGGGCAGTATTACATCCGCTGCAGTTGGTGTTGGACCTGGAGCAATGTCTATGCATACCATTGGAATTTCTGCAAGATAGGATGCACAGTCTGCCGGAGTATGTGCTATAAGGTCGGCACCTACAACCATTGCCGCATCCGTGTCCTTTTCCCTGAGAATATCCACACATGTGGTCTCACCAGGATTGTATCTGGGGTAGCCGCGTGTGAAATCAAGACCGAAGGGATAACCGTAGAGATAGGATGCAACCATGTTGAATCCTGCAACATTGCAGTGACCACGAAGGGCACCGATACTGGCTTTAGTACCGTGGTTGTTGTTCAGTTCTTTGACCACGTTAAGCGCCATTTCGATGTTGCGGTGTTTTCCATATGATGAACTTACACCCAGACCAACGGAGAAACTGGCAAAGTTGGCATCGAGAATCATGTCCGCCATTTCTTCCATGACAGCAATCGGAACACCGGTTACTTTTTCAACGGAATGGTGAGGCTCTTTGCCGTTAAGGATTGTCAAAAGAGCATTGAACAGTTCATAGTCACTGTTGGGATTGAGCTGGACATGAAGGTCTGAAGCATCGGCTGTAGGGGTTCTTCTTGGATCTACAGTAATAACTTTCCTGTCGAAACGTCCTCTCTTGGTCCAGTAACCTCTGGGGAAAATACCATACTTGGACATATGCCTGGGCATGGATTCCAGTGGGTTGGTACCCCAGTAGATGCTTACGTCACTGCGGTTCTTTTTTGTACCCGCAGTTGCTGCGGCACATCCTGCTTCCTGGATACCCATTACAGTTGGGCCGTGACAGATTGTCGCATTGGAGTCTACTGTTCCACCAAGATATTCGCCTATATGCAGACCAACTTCCTGGGCTTCGCAGGAGGTTTCACTTCCTATAAAGAGCATGGGTTTTCTAGATGCTGCGAGAATTTCTGCGGCCTTTGTCAGGGCTTCTTCCCAGCTGACTTCCACGAATTCCCCATCTTTTTTTACCATGGGTTTTTTGATACGGTGGTCGCTTACGACCTCCTGGAACTTTGCATTGCCCATCTTACATGCGTTCTTGACAGTGATGCTGTTATCTTTCAGTTCAACCTGTACATCATCACAAGAAGCACCACAGACGGGACAGAATATGTTCTTGAACATTTCACTTACCTCCTGCATATACTTTCAATACAATATCCTCGGCTGTAAGAACCTCCTCGTCAGTGGGTTCTATATCTACAGGACTTCCCTTGTAGATCGGTGATCCTGTGGAGAAGGTGTGTGGGTCGATTACCACATTGGACCAGATAGCACGGGGCATGAATATGTTACCGCACATTACCCTGTCAGTGCATCTTGTGTATACAGCTACGGTATGTTTACCATCCATGCTGGTTACTTTAACCTTTTCAGGACATCCCAGTTCTTCAAAATCTAAGGGGGAGATCCAGCACAGGGCACATTCCTTCATGTAACCTTCAGAATATTTTTCGCCACCCTTGGCAAATTGTCCTTCGTAAATTGTACTTCCGGTATTTAGTAATGCTTTCATAATATCACCTCAGAGTTCCAGGTTTGCTTCCTTGCCAGCATACAGGATCCCTTTTGGTTTTTTGGATATGGCAAAGTCACCTGTGAATCTTTTGAATACTCCGCCACATTCGATGTCTTCGAAACAGAGATCATATTGCTCGTCTTCATACTGCATACCGGGAGTGAAATTGGTAATATGGCCTTCGACCACAATTGTCCCACCGCTCATTTCGGCACCAATTGCACGTATAGCATTTCCTCTGATGACAATAAGACCACCGGACTGGCGTATACCACAGAAATTTTCGGCATTACCGTTAACGATGATCTCGCCACCAGTTAATCCTCCGCCGATCTGGCTCTGGGCATTTCCGTCAACAACGATACGACCACCGGTCATTCCTTTCCAGCTGCCGCGGTAGGCACATCCCAGATGATCTACGGTATTACCCTTTATATGGAGTAAACCGCCTTTCATCTCGGTTCCTGCCCAGGAATCCGCATTGCCTTCCACGATAATTTCACCGCCTTTCATTTCGGCACCGACTTTCATACCAGTAGTTCCCTGGATGGTGATTTTGCCGGCGGTCATTTCCGCACCGATCATCTTCACACGGACTACATCGCCTTTTATAACAATAGAAGTCTCTTCAGCAGAACTTCCGCCCTTACCTTCCACATCAAAGAAGTTCTTCAGGGGTAGCTGGTCCGGTCCCTGCCAGACTATCAACTGCTCAATTTCTTCTTTGCTTTTGCCCGCAAACTCATCGGGTTTGATTACATCGGCTTCGATCTTAATATCAATTTCAGTGTTTGGTGTAAGTACTACCTCTGTCATGACATCACTTCTCCATGTTTACATTGATGGGGGTTGGATTGACGAGGTATTTCTCAGGTGTCGGATAGTTCTCGAAACCAAGGGTGTAATACCTGAACCAATCCTTCACGTCCTCAAGCATCTTCTTTTCCTCATTTGCATCGACCTTTATGTCACTGTAGTAGGTCCTTCTTTCAGGAATCGACATTATCTCACCGTTATGGGCTGCAATTTCTCCACCCTTGATGGTATAATCGGCATACCTGAATTTGGTGATCAGATCGTTGTAGTCGGCTGTAACGTCCAGTTTAGTTGGATCGATATCATAAATCGTTACATCACCATCTGCCCCAACAGCAAGACTACCTTTCCTGTGTGCCATACCATTGGTCTTTGCAGGAGTGGCACGTGTAATGGTTGCAATGTCATAGAGAGACAGTTCACGGCTGACACCACCGAGTGTACTTCTGTCATTTGCCCACTTGTGGACTTCGCTGAATGTCTCATTCCTGTAAGCTTCTGACATCAACCAGGTCATGACATTCGGATATTTGGTGAATGGTCCACCGTTAGGATTATCGGTTGTCATGATGGTCTTCCATGGATCATCGATCAGAAGCAGAGATTCCAGTCCCATTGCCCACTGGACACTGTGTACGGGGTTGCTCTTAAGATATGTGAACGGGCATACACCGGAACCACATTCAAGTTCCACATCACAGTTGGACCATTTACCGCCTGTAAGTACAGCAACATCATGGATGGACGGACCGTCACCGGTCATACATGTGGCTTCACCAAAAGGTACGCTACCACTGTCAATTACCACATGGTCCTGACTGTTGACATAATCTGTAATGTCCTTTACACCAGATTCAAAGTCTCTCCAGGATGTTCCGCCAAAGGCATTGAATTGCAAGTGGGTCAGGTAGATGGATTTATCCTTTGTAGGATCAATCTTGGTTTCCGCCCATTCGACTCCCATATCCTGATTGGGTTTGACTTTTGATGGAATGGTAAGGGATTCCTTAGTAGTTTCATAGCATCCCGGGTGACCCAGGTTGTTGGCGTGCAGGTGTACCGGCATAGGAATACCGAGCATTTCATTGATTTCGGTAAGTCCTTCAATGATTTCCCTTGGTGTAATCTCAAAATGGATGTTGGCCTCATCCAGGGATTCGACATTCTTGCCCCATCCCCAGTTCTCCACACCGGCAGGATTGACACATTTTATACCATAGGTCTTATGTGTCCTCATCATCCAGGCCACATATGCAGCGGCCTTCTCGAGATCGCCTTCCTTGAGGTAACGCATCATGAACCAGTTGTTACCAAGAACAAGGTATCCTCCCATGTCAAGCATTGGGATGGAATGCATCTCTTCATGGGTGTGACGTGCTTCCATAGGCGGGACTGCAGCTTCAAAAGCTGTTGTATATCCCATCTGGGCATACTCATATCCTTCAAGATATACAGAAGGTACGGTTTCCCCGGTTCCGCCATGGGTTATTGAGGTCTTTGGACGATTCCACTTATAACTGTCCTCTGGCCGCATCAGACGGCCGGAGTTTACTTTGGCACCCGCAATATGGGTGTGTGAATCCACACCGCCTGGCATTACAGTTTTACCAGTGGCATCAACGACCTTTGCGTTTTTCATTTCCGCATCAGATAATTCAGGGACGACTTTTCCGTCCTTGATATAGATGTCCATGATGTCCCCATTTATCTCATTGAGGGGATCAAAAACATGTCCATTTTTTATTGCAATAGTAGCTGCCATATTATTCCACCTCTCTCTTCTCCAGCCATATAGCGTTTGTCGGGCAGATCATGGCACATGCGCCACAGGAGCCACAAACGTCCTGATCAACTACATTAACTGCTCCGTTTTCGACTTCCAGCAATGCTTTTTCATCCATGTTATTGAGGTGCCCCGCAGCAAGTTCTTTGTTTGCATAGGCATTCACAGGACAGACAATTACACAGTTTCCGCAGCCAAGACAATCATATTCGTCGATGACAAGTTTGGAAGTAAGTGTTGGCTCGGGGGAAGGTTTGTCGAGGAGTTTTTTCTCGAATACTTTCTTCTTTTCCATTTCAGCTGTAATTGCAGTTTTCCTGACATCAATTGCCTGTACTGGACAGGAAACTGCGCATGCTCCACAGTAGATACATGCATCCGGCCTCTGGGCCACTTTGTCAACACGTTCCCCGGCTTCCCACTCCGGATTGAATAATGCATTGCATGGGCATACATCCACACAGGTACGGCACGCCTGGCAGACATCCTCGTCCCTGAACCAGGTTCCTTCAAATGGTTTCTCCA
Source organism: Methanohalophilus sp. DAL1 (assembly GCF_001683555.1). Lineage (NCBI taxonomy): Archaea > Methanobacteriati > Methanobacteriota > Methanomicrobia > Methanosarcinales > Methanosarcinaceae > Methanohalophilus > Methanohalophilus sp. DAL1. The sequence continues at coordinate 58,124 of NZ_MAFX01000033.1, forward strand.
CTTCTATGGCATCAACCGGACAAACGGATTCACACCATCCACAATGTACACAGCATTCCTGATTGATTGTTGTTGTACCATCTATTTTTGCTTCATTATCGTTGGAGAGCCACTGATTCACTTCAATGCAACCCTGTGGACATACCTGTTCACAAAGTCCGCAGTGTACACAATCATCATTGACAGTGGTTGGTTTAATAGCATTTATGAGGAAGGTTTTTTCCTCTACTGGCTTTCCCTCTTCTCTCATTTCAAGAGCACCTGTAGGACAGACTTTGGAACACATTCCACATGTTATACATGTGTTCGGTCTGGTCTCCAGGAACTCTTTGTCGATGAGTCCTCTGGCAACCGGTCCAACTGAACCGATGACCAGTGTCTCTTTTGGACACACCATGACACAAGTTCCACAGCCGATACACTTCTCAGGAATGTATATCACCTGTTTGTTGTCCTTTGTCGATATCACTGTTTCATTCATATTGTAGTCTCCGTTTGGCTATCATTACATGCATCACAAAGAACTTCATTGTTTCTTTGAATAAAACTTTCATTACATTTCTGGCATAATTTTATTGTCTTTTTCTTTTTTACCGGCACATCTATATCTACCATTTCACAGGAATAGACATTCTCACCGGCTTCAAGAAGCACAGGAACAACTTCTTCGTGGCGAAGTTTCTTTGTGTTCATATACCAGGCATGCAATTTAGGGTAATCTTTAGTCTTCTCCGGGTCGAGATATATTCTTACTCCTTTAACAGAAGCAATTCCCGATGGAGCTTGTTTGTTCACGATCACAGCCATTTTTCCTGTATCGTGAACTCTCAAACGTTTATTGCCTGTAGTGGCACTTTCAAGTATCTGAAAAGGGTCCGGTATACAATTATACGTTTCACTTTGAACGTATATCCTTTCTCCTTCCTTTACATCAAGTACCCTTTTTGCAATATTTAGCATGTGGATTCCTATTAAAGCACCACTGCTCAAAAAACCGTGGAATGGGACGACCTTTTCAACCTGTGAAAATAGTTCTGGATATTCCACTTTTATCTTCTCTAGGATCTCATCCATAGTTTCCATATAAAAACCTCTAATAAAGAAGGCCGGTGAGATGCTTATAAGCGTCCGGATGCCTAAAGAACATAGCGATGAAAATTATATATAATTATCGATGTGCATCAACCCGCAGACCTACCATAAAAGAGGCTATGCAGCCTTGCTAAAGGCTGCAATAACTATCTGCAAAGAAGCTATTCTTCCTTTTATTCTGTTGCTGTGGAATTGTCTTCAGCCAGGCTCTGGGAAAGCTGGTTTAGTACATCTTCCATCTGATCTATTTCTTCCCCGTAACCGGTCCAATTGCCTTCTTTCAGATATTCCCGGGCCTGATTGTAATGGTCCAGTGCTTTTTGTGCAAGCTCCCGGGAGGTTTGGGATACTTCCGGCTGATCGGTTCCTTCTTCCCTGTCAACACGGCCTTCAACTAGCATTTGCAGGGATTCTTTCAGGTCTTCCCCCATGACAACTCTTTGTCCCGAAGAAACAACAACTCTCCTTAGTTCCGGAATTTCAGACTGTTCAGCACTTATGAACAGGGGTTCTGAATACAATATCGAGTTACCGATTGGAACTACAAGCAGATTTCCCCTAATTACACGGGAACCACTTTGACCCCAGAGGGTCAGTTGCTGAGAAATATCAGGGTCCTGATCGATTCTGGATTCAATTTGGGTAGGTCCATAGACAAGTTCTCCCTTTGGCAATTCGTAATGCTTGAGTTGTCCATAGTTTGGCTTATCACATCTGGCTGCAATCCAGGCAATCATATTCTCTCTGTTACGGGGTGTAAACGGTTGCAGCAACACATATTCCAATCCACCATCATCGGGTAATTTGGTGACCATGTAATAGGGTTCCATTTCAATACTGCTTCCCCTGTAAACTTCCCTTGGTATTTGCCAGGAATCCTCTTTATTGTAGAATTCTTGGGCAGATTTCATGTGGTAATTTTCGTATAAGTCCATCTGGACCTTAAAGAAATTCTTGGGATAGCGGATATGTTTTTGCAGGCCTTGCGGCATTTCATCAAATGACTTAAACAAATCCGGGAAAATCTTAGAGTAGGTATTTACGACCGGTTCGTCCTCTATCATATAGAAATCAACCGTTCCATCATAGGCATCTACAACAACTTTCACTGAATTTCTGATGTAATTAATACCGTTAAACTGTGCTCCGTAATAGGTTTCAGAATAAGGATACTTGTTAGCCGTAGTGTAAGCATCCATTATCCAGTAGACCTTGCCTTCATGGATTACCGGATACGGGTCATTGTCATATTCGAGGAATGGTGCTATTTCCTGTGCCCTGTCCTCAATCTGTTGACGGTACAACAAGCGGGATTCATCATCGATATACTGGCTCAGGATAAAATTCGGTTCACTAAAGGTATATGCGAATATCAGCTGTTTTACAAATGAATCCAGTAGTATTCCACTTTTACCTTCATATTGTGTAAATACATTCTGCCCTTGTTTTGGATAATCAAATTCATCCTTTCCGGTATTTACTATATTGTAATCCCTGTTGATTTCCCCGTAATATATCCCTGGACTATCAACTTCAAATTCTCCTCTTGGAGGAATGTCCTGTAAGACCAATTCAGGTCTGCCATCTTCGGTTTTTGTACTGACCGGATTCATAACCATCCCGTAACCATGGGTATATACCAATTTTTCATTGACCCATGTCTTGGCTTCAGGGGATAGGCGAGAGGTATCCAGTTCCCTGGCCGATATCATATACTGCTTGTATCCATCTTCAACATGATAGCGGTCTGTATCAACATCGTTGAAAGTATAATAGGTTCGGATCTGCTGAAGCTGTTTATAGGTCTGCTCCAGGGCACGCCGATCCCATATCCTTATATTATCAATTACCTCTGAATTGTCTTCCAGCTCTGATGAAGTCAAATTCATATTGGCTTTGAACGGCTTTTCTTCAATATCAGAAAGTCCGTAAGCAGTTCTTGTATAATTTATATTGTATTCCAGATAGGGTTCTTCAAGCTGGATTTCAGTCGGTTCGACCTTGAATTGCTGATAAACACCCGGTACAAAAGAGCTGGCCACTATAAAGAGTGCTATAAGAGCTATAGCCACAAAAGGTATTTTTATGTTTTTCAACTTGACGTTGGCCAGTAAAGCAATTGAGGTCAGCACTGACAATACAGTCAGAATGGTGAAAATCGGCAAGCTTACATTGACAGCGGTATACCCGGCGCCTGCGACAACCCCCTGCTGGGAGAATAATATTTCATATCTTTCAAGGAAAAATCCAAAAGCAATTAATGCAAACAGGAATGCAAGTATTGCAGAAATATGGACAAGAACTTTTGTAGGCAATTTATCCATAATTTGCTTTAAATCAATTGATTGATTCAAAAAATAAGGTTCTTCAGAATCTTCTATTTCAATTTTGTCGGAGCTGAATAAAGGTTCAAGCCTGTAAAAATAAAGAGCCAGTACCAGTATTAGAGAAAGAATTGTCAGACCGAGAAAAACGCCTCTTATCATATGAAGGAAAGGTAGCTGGAATACGTAAAACCCGATGTCATTCATAAGAATGGGGTCTTCTAATCCGAAAGATGTACTGTTAAAATATAACAGTATAGTTTTCCAGTTTCCACTGAATATGAGGCCAAAAATAAATGATACAGCCACAATTGACACCAGGATTATCTGGGAATCTACTTTTTCTGATGTAATGTTCTTCTCTGTAAGGATCTTATCAATCGAATCTCTTGCAAATTTTGCATTTATATAAAGAAATAAGAATGCAATTATAAAACCGGGAATTATTGCAATTAATTTCCATTGTAATATTGTTGTAAATACGGATGTATATCCTATCATATCAAACCATAGGTAATCCGTGTAAATTCCTACCAGGGGACCTATCCCCACAAATAATGCCAGAATTAACAGGAATATAATTTTCATATCTTTCATAATAAACCCCATGAGTAACCTGACTCATATAAAAGTCTCATTTAGAGAAGAAGTTGCATGTTTATAAACCTTTTTTCCCACATAATTGGGATAATTATATGAATATTGGTACATTTAGCCAATACACAAAGTAAATATAATCTGCCTTATATACATTCCCACAAATAAAGAGGTATATCCATGTATTCAAGAATTTTCTTATCCCTCCTGTTAATATGTGCTGGGGCCACTACAGCATCTGCTTACACACTTGATGACATCCAGTGGGACAAAAGTATCGATTCTGCAACCCTTCATTGGGGAGATTCCGTGGAGGATAATGGTTATACTATTACTGCTGAGGATTTTCAAAAGGATGAACACGTCTATATAAGCATATCAAAAAATGGCCAAACCTTGAAACATGGAGCATTGCTTGTTGGCGATAATCTTGAATACAGGGATACAGAAGAGGGAAAAGATATACGGGTTCATGCGAATGAAGTAAAGGTTAACATTGATGAGTGGACTGGAAATATGGAAGATCCCACCGCTGAAATTAGTATTTATAATCGAGGGAAACCTGAGTTTGACATTAGTATCGAAACAGATAGGGATGAATACGACCCCCGTATAACTTCCAAGGCCGAAATAGAAGTTACATTGAAAATCAAAAATGATGGTTCAGCGAAAGCTGAAGATGTTCAGCTTAGTGTTGACCCAGCAGGGATGGATGTTGTTGAAGGGGACCTTACAGAAAGCATATCTTCGCTTGAGATCGATGAAACTACAGAGGAATACGAGTTAACTCTAAAGGTTCCTCATCTGTGGGAGGAAACGGATTTAGATATTGTTGCTACAGTAGAAGGATATGATATCAACGGGGATTTGCATAAAAATGAGGAGATCGAAACTGTAACAATCGCTCCTAAGGTTGAGTTAATGATAACCAAATCCATACCTGAAGAAATATATATGGATGAAACGGCCCGGGTTTTAGTTTCAATACGTAATAATGGTCTTTATGATGTGAGTAATATTACTGTAAAAGATAAAATCATCGATCATATGGAACTGCTTGATGATGTAGTTCTTAATAAGAATATTTCTCTTGATGCAGGAGAAACCATTAAAATTTTTGAATACTCAATGAAACCCACCAAATCAGGAGAATTCAAAGCGCCTGCTACAATTGCTTCTTTCAAAGCATCTAACGGGAAAATCTATGAATATGAATCTAACCAACCTGAAATTCAGGTTGATGGTCCAGTAATAACAGTTACGCAGAGTACGGAGAGTTCAACAATCAGACCCTCTGATGAGGTGAAAGTTACCGTTAAGGTAAGCAATAAAGGTAACAGGGATGCGAGTGTGAAGGCAGTATCTGAAATACCTGATGATGTTACCTTTGTAAGAGGAGAAACCAGTCTGGATCAGGTTATTCCAGAAGGTAAATCAAAAAGTTACAATTATATTATTCGTGCAGGAAATGAGGGTAATTTCACAGTACCAGCTGCTAGAGCTTCTTTTATCGACATGGAAAATTACAAAGGAGAAAGGGTCTCCAATATCCTGCAATTTGATATCATCAACACTTCAACCCAGGATGCAGCAACTGATGCGTCAAACAAGGCTGATTCACAAATATCCGATGATAGTGGAGACGATAATAGTATTTTCAGTGATGACGAATCAAATGGCGGTTCCGGTGAAACGAATGAAAACAACAAAGTCCAACCCGGATTTGATGCATTGATGGTAATTTTCGTATTAACAGGAATATATGTATTTGGGATAAAGCGATAAGTCAACTACCCTCCCTTACGGAAGGAGACTCCTGCTCTAAAAATTGAAGGAATAGTATGGAGCGCAACTTCACATCCTTGTCTTTCAGGATTTTTCTTTTTTCTGGTTTTCCTTCTTGCAGTAAATATAGCTGCAATGGCAGTTTCTGCAGAGTATATCGATCAGAAAGACCCGGAGGAAGATACTCTCGATTGGGGTGAAGAGGTTAATGTTAGTGGTTATACAATAAAATCAAATAAGTCCTATAGCTGGACTGCTGTTTTGGGTACTAATCAATCGGTTATCCTTTCATGAAAGTTTTCAATGGCCTTGCAAAAATAAATGAACCAGTAAAACCAGATTACGAATCCATCAATGGGGCAAATAATACTTCTTCCTTTGGTTCGGTGAGGTTAATAAAAGATTTTGTGAATGTAACAATGGAAATCATATATGATTCCCTCAATTTTTAATAATTGTAGTGATATTGATATGGACAGACATGAAAAAAACTGATACAATTATATTCACACATGGTGATTCGGATGGAGTATGTTCGGGAGCCATAGCCAAAAGTGCATACCCTGATGCCAGGGTCTATTTTACCAGTCCAGTGAGTCTGCATAATAGACTTGATATGGCTGAAGATTATGATAATATCATTATCTGCGACATAGCCGTGGATGAACGCTCATGTGTAAATCTCTACAATAAGATTAATGATATTGCCAGTCATACAGATATTACCTATATTGATCATCATCCTCTTCCAAGGATGTGCTGGGATGAACCCTGGTTTCACCATGACCTGAACACATGTGCCGCAGAACTTACATACAAGGTTTTTAAATCTCGTTTGGAAAGGGATATCCGCAGGATTGCTGTGTATGGTGCCATAGGTGATTACAGGGATAATACTCCTGAAATTAAGAAATGGACAAGGGACTGGGACAAAAGAAGTCTCTATTTCCAGGCAGGAACATTGATCCAGGCATTGCAATATGTTGGTAGAAACTATGATTTTAAAAGAGAAATCATTGACCCTCTTTCTACTGATTTAATTCCTTCTGAAATACCCAATCTCATCCCCTATGCAAAAAAAGCATCAAGAATTGAAGAAGAGTTGAGGATACGTGTAAAGGAGTTGGTCCATCCGCTTCATTCGGTAGCTTATGTACTTGATCCCGAAGGTTACCTTTCCAAATCCGCAATCTATGCAGCCTCCTATGGAAGAAAAGGAATAGGGATTGCAGCCGAACACAGGAATAATAAAGCTGCTTATGATCTAAGCTTGCGCTCCCGTAACAGCAGTGTGGATATCAACCTCCTTTTGCGAGATATTGCACCCCAGTATGGCGGTAGTGGCGGCGGCCACCCAATGGCTGCCGGGGCCCGTATTCCGGAAGAAAAACTTGATGCATTCCTTCAGGAATTTGACCGGAGAGTTAATATGGCTGAGACAAAGCAGGGAGATTTATGAAACCTACTGCAGTTCCCAAAAACAATGATTTTGAAATTGTATTTGCCGGTCGCTCCAATGTAGGCAAATCTTCTATTGTAAAAGCCCTTTCAGGACGCAAAGTAAAGGTCGGCAAAAGACCTGGTGTCACCCTGAAACCCACTCATGTGAAGAAAGGGGAATTAGTGATTACAGATCTTCCCGGCTTTGGATTTATGAATGGTGTAAAAGAGCGCAAACAGGATATCGTAAAGGATAAGATCGTACGTTATATAGAAGAAGGAAATCAGCGGATTAACATCGCTGCTATAGTAGTTGATGCAGGTTCTTTTGTTGAGGTTGTGGATCGCTGGGATCAACGGGGCGAGCTTCCCATTGATATAGAAATATTCGATTTTTTTACAGAAATGGATCTTGAACCCCTGATAGTTGTAAATAAAATGGATAAGATCAGGGAAGAGGATAAAGATAGGGTCCTCGATGCTATTATTGAAAGATTGGGGCTTTTCCCACCATGGAGGCAGTGGATTGACAGGGTAGCACCGATAAGTGTTAAAAAAGGAGATTTGCAGGCCTTAAATTCTATTATAAGGAAGCGCATCCATTCGGCTAAAAGGGATTCCTTGCTAAAATATATCTGAAAATAGGGTATTGTTAGCCCCTTATGCGGAAATCCACACCCATGTCCCTGGCTATCTGGCTGCATTTATCAGTATCAATTTCAGGAACATCTACCACGCTGAAACGTACATAAAGGCCTGCTTTTTTTGATTCTTCCGCAAATTTCAGCAGAGCAGCATAAGAGTTTTGGTAGAATGGTTTACAAATCCTGTCATAAACTTCTGCGGATTCTGCATTGAGGCTGACTGAAACTGCATCCAATCCGGCATCCACAAGACAATCAACCACATTGATCCCGGGATTTATAAGCTGGCCGTGTCCATTGGTATCCAGTCTTACATATGTTCCCTTTGCTTTCAACCAGCGGGTGACAGCAAGCAGCACGTCAAAACGGGCTGTAGGCTCTCCGAATCCTGTGAAAACGATCTCTTTATACTTTTTCAGATCATGCTTTTCCAGTTCTGCAATTATCTCTTTTTCGGAAGGGTCTTTTTTAAGCCACAGGTTATATCCGTATAATCTTTCTCCCTGGTTGCGAATACAAAAATAACAGTCTGCACTGCATTGATTGGTTATGTTCAGGTACAGGTTACCATGGGCCTCATAGCATATAGAGGGTTTATCAGTTTTCATTTATTCCAAGCTCCATCGGGAATAAGAGGAAAGTTAGAGGTATTACATGCAGAATTATCAAGAAAATACATCCAGGCTTCTCTGTTGCTTTCCAGTTTTACTTTTTTTCTTGTGAAAAACTTGCCTTCAAGTATATCAAGGCTATTTAACATATTTCTGTCAATACAATATACTTCTCCCTTGATATTACAACAATTACCATTGTTCACAACAGCTGGAAAACTACCCAGATCGAACATGCAATATTGATCAGCTGTAATATCTTTTCCAATAAATACAGAATCCCTGATTATATGATTATTGGAGAATCCTTTTTTAAGAGTCCCATACACAAAAATATCCATGATTAACCCAATCCGAAATTCAGTTTTGTGAGTGTTTTTTTCACAGGATCGGGAAGTTTGCCACACTGTATTGCTTTCATGTGTTGTGGTGAGATCGTCCGTATGGCCTTTGACATCAATCTGTCAGATCTCATCAGGTTGTCCATCATTTTACGGATATAAACAGCAGTTTTTATCTCCAGTCCCATTTGCTCCCTCCATCTCCTTTCATAAATAGAGAGTTCGCATTTACCTGCAATATATTCTCCAGCCGTTTCTCCTGCCAGTTTTCCCCCTATCATGGCCGTGGGAATTCCCCCTCCGTTGGTAGCGATCAACTGGCCTGCAGCATCACCGGCAAGCATTACACTGTTTGAGACAGTTCTTTCGGGGGCGCCCCCTACCGGCACCACTCCGGAAACCACGGAAAGTATCCTGGCATCCTGCAGTTTATCGCTGGCAATAGGATGTTTGTACATGAACTTTTCCAGATAATCCCGGGCACACATATTCTTCTCGAAAAGGACTTCCCGGATTCCCACACCGATGTTTGCGGTGTTTCCTCCCTGTGGAATAATCCAGGCATATCCACCGGGAACATAGTCTTTTCCGAAATACATCTCTACGGCATCTCTGTCCGCTGCGGTGTTTGCAAGTTCATATTCAAAAGCAGTTCCGATTCCCATTGGATCATGTCCCCTTTTCATACCGTGGGCTCTTGCAACAATAGAATTTGGACCGTCTGCACCTATCAGGACTTTGCCCCTGATTGTCGATGGTCCAAAGACCCCGTCTACTTCAATTGCATTTCCGTTAACATCTGTTACATTGGTTCCCACCATCAACTCGGCGCCTTCCTCAGCCGCCCGGGATGCCAGGAATCTGTCAAACCTTCTCCTGTCAATAGAATCGGCTTTTACTTCAAACCCCTTTGAATAGCCATCCGGTGCAATAAAACGCTGATAGGTGCTGGTGGAATGTACACAATTTTTCGGATAATCAAGCAGGGTGTGGGGAAGGTGTGCATCGGGCACAAGTTCCTGCAGGGTATCGGCATGGGGCATAAACCCGCCGCATTGGAGGGGTACACCTATGTCTTTTTTCCTGTCAACCAGTAAAACGGATGCACCGCCCTGTGCGGCATACATTGCAGCTGTGGTGCCCGCCGGACCAGCTCCGACAACTACCACATCATATATTTCATCGGGATGCATGGGAATAATTGCTACTTTGGTATTGCTTATAAACCTATTTCATCAATCACATGCCGCCCCCTATCTGGGACAGCTCGAATTCCATTTCATCGGGGACTCTTGCAATGAATACAAAAACAGTATACCTGAGTTTCCTGGCCTCGGAGATAGCTGTCTTTTGTCTGTCGCTTAATTCTTCAGTAGAACTTATGCACAGCATCTTGTGGTTTGCTCCGACCAAAAAATCAAATTGTTCTACATAAGCATTCAAAAAATCAACCATATCCCTGAGTTCATCCCAGCGACTACACATGTGCAGGCTTTTCGTAGAAGAATTTTCTACATACCAATCCTTGCTCATGTAGGGGTAGGAATCATACTGATCCTTAATTTCTTCATAGGCTTTCTGTATTCTGGGCATGTCCTTTGCAAGGTTTACCCATTTCCATTCATTCTGCGAAAAGTATTTCCCGGCCAATATGTCAGCAATTTCCTTTTTATCTTTTGAATCAAGTTTCATAATATCACCTGTTAAAAATCATCGTCCTGTACATAACTCCTGTCAAATTCAATCGCAATTTCAGCTTTTTCCAGTTCCCTTCCAAGATAACCAGCATGCTCAAGGCTTGTGACAAGTCCTTTATCTATTATCATGTCCAGTATTTCTGCAGCATTTTTACCGATGATAGTTTCCTTTGCATGTTCTGCGACGATGTACCTTTTTCCATCATTTATATGTGCAATTCCTATATGGAATGCTCCGGCTGGATCCAGTTGCCAGTTGGGGCTACTCTTTGCAGCAGTTGCATTATCGGGCATATCAATATCCGGTCGCTTTCGTTTTTCTTTGATCATGAACATGTCAATTCCCAGGTCCTTTGGGGAACTGTGCCTTTCCTCTGCCAGTTTCATCATTGAAGAGGCTGTTTTTAGTTCGGCAATGGAACCCTGGGTTTTATCACTATATTCGGGTGTGAAAAGAATGGCTGCGCCGACCTCATGTGCTATTCCGCACAGTGTTGCATTTATACCTATTGAATCAGCATCCATGAGTTCAGTAACATTGCCAGCTCCAAAGAAAAGAGGGATGTCCGGGTAAGTATCACGGAATTTTCTGTACCTTTCTACAGAAGATGTAAATCCGTGGCCAATTGGATCAAGCACAGGGTCTGCAATTATGTTTTCAATTCCGAATTCCTTTGCTCGTTTGATATTCTGCATCAATGTATCATATTTATTGCCACTGCCCGGGATAATCACAACAGCACATCCCTTTGCAGCGATCTCGTCTCCCAGCTCATCAATATTTGTATCATTGAGGCTGAGGACGATATCAATACCGGCTTCAATTGCACTACATATATGGGCAGGGTCCAGGGTATCCACACTTAGTGGCAGTCCGGTCATTTTTCTTGCATTGAAAATGGCCTCATGGACACTTTCAGTGGGTGTATCAATGGCCATGCCCAGATCGATGATATCAACACCTTTACGGGTGAATTCTGCCACTTTACTCTGAAGAAGGTCACAATCCATATTTCCCGCATCAACGATTTCGCCCATGACTTTCATTTGGGAATTGCCCCCTATTTTCGTACCATTGAATATTAAAGGAGCAAAAGCACTCTTTTCCATCTGGTTCAATTTTTTGTATGCTTCCTGTTGGCGTATATCTTTGAGTAATTCACATGCAGGGATTTTATCTGAAAATTGCACATCTCCGGCAAACCGTATTGCGTAACCCAGGTCATAGGCGTGTTTCGGACCTAAGTAGACAGGGCAGCCCATTTTGTTTGCAACTTCTGTGAAATCACCGGGGACAAGACCAGGAATAAGGATCATATCAAATTGCCCGGATTTAAAATTATTGTTTTCATAGGAATGAATTAACCTTTGTGGGGTAATGAAAGCAGCTATTTCCGTATCCACAATAAGTACACTTGTCTCAGAACCAACCGCATGACGAACTGTGTTTTCCGCCAGCTGACCTGTAGCTACAAGAATTTTCATGGGGAATAATCGGTTGGATATTAAAAATAAGTATCTGTGAAAGATGCTTTTGAGGCATCTTTCCAGATTTTAATTAATTATGTCTATAATAGAACCGCCATTGTCAGAAGATCGATTCATTGGTTCGACTACCTGACGGCTTCCGTTTGGAACCTTTTTATAACGTGATTCGGTATTCTTTTCCACAATATCGGCCTGATATTGAGGTCCAAGTACCTGTGCTGACTGCACTCCGGTCATAATGGCCATTACACGAATCTTTCCTTCATAGTCATCGCGAATTCTGGCTCCCCAGATTACATTTGCATTTGAGGACAATTCATATGTCAGGGATGCTGCAACTTCTTCAGCTTCCTTGAGACTTAGATCCGGTCCTCCGGTAATATGTACAAGGCTACCCGTGGCGCCGCGGTAATCGACATCAAGAAGTGGGTGATTCAAAGCTGCCCTGACTACATCTTCACTCTTATCCTGATTCTTACTTTCCCCGACAAGCATTACGGCCACGCCACCACATCCCATAATAGCACGGATGTCTGCATAGTCCAGATTGATAAGAGATGGTTGTGTGATCGTTTCAGTGATTCCCTTTACGGTTTCAGCGATTAGCTGGTCCATTACTGAAAATGCCTGCTCTATAGGGAGGTTTGGTACATAGTTGAGAAGCCTGTTGTTGTCAAGTACAATAACAGTATCTGCTGCGTGGCGGAAATCCTCTATTCCCTCTTCAGCTTTTACAGCACGTGCCCTTTCTACCCTGAAAGGACTGGAGACCATGCCTACTACAATTGCTCCCTGTTCCTTTGCTATGTCAGCCACAACGGGGGCAACACCGGTACCGGTACCTCCTCCCATACCTGCAGTTACAAAAACAAGGTCACTTTCCTTGAATACTTCTTCAAGGGTTCCACGGGCAAGATCTGCTGCTTTGGCACCGACTTCCGGGAAGCCACCCGCACCAAGTCCACGAGTTAAGGTTTTACCCACAAGGATCTTCTTGTCAGCACGTATGTGATCAAGATGTTGTTTGTCCGTATTTATTGCAATAGTTTCGGCACCTTCGATACCGATATTATACAGACGGTTGACGGTGTTGTTTCCGGCGCCTCCGCAACCAACAATGGTTATCCTGGGAAGCCCGAATTCAAAATCTTCTTCATCTTCAAAGTTCTGGCGATACTCTCTTTCCTGTTCTGATAGTTTCAATGCATCTTGCACTATGGACTGCACATTCATCCCCTCTGATGATTCGTGATTTTACGATCTCCTAAGTAATGACAAGGTATCCAGCATCCCCGATATGCGAAGAAACCTTTACCTCTATCTCCGATTTATTCTCTCATGCCGTCCGCATATTTCAATTACGGACGGGGATTTCGCCAAGCTACATGTGAATGATCAGTACCAACTGTTCTTTGGAAATTGAACTGTATCTTTTTCGTTATTGTAGCCCTGAGGCGTTCGACACTTGCTTGAATAAAGTCCGACTTTCAGCGGCCAAGCATCCACTTTTGGTCTGACTGAATCCTTACATTTTGTCTGATTCATTATTTATAAATAGTTGTATATAAGGGTATTCATTTATATCACCCTTTTGTGATACAATCGTAATTTACACGGGTTTTTTTAAACCTGGGTAGGTTTCCCCACATACCAACATATTCACCCTGAACAACAAGGGCACCATTTATACTCTCAATCCCTTCTAAAACTTTAAATGCTTTTTCCACAGCTTCCCTGCCAGGATCGGTTGCATTTGAAAGAGCGGTTGCAGCAGAGTCAGCAAGGGATACATCTTCGGAAAAAACAACTGCAGCATCTGCCATCCCAAAACTAATCGATGGACCGACAGTACCCGATGACGTGCATACACCTGTCACATTGTCAACTGGTTCAAGCACAAAACCAATATCCTTTACGGCGGATTCTCCTGCATATATACCTACGACAATCTGCCGGTCTGTTACATAGGCTATGTCTCCTCCATTATCGACCAGTGCAAAACTTGCTCCTGCATCTACCATTGCTTCAACAGCAAGTGAAGCAATCGTGCCTGCCACGGCACTCATAGGACCAAGTCCCATTGTAGATGAAGCATCTGTCATTCTTCTGACTATTTCAGGAGCATCTTTGGGGCATGAATGGGGTTCCAGTGTAATCTGAAAATAAGGGTCCCTTCGAATATAATTCTCAAGCAGTGACCTGTGGAAGCCAATAGCTTCTTTGGCTGCTTCCACATGGCTGACATCATCTGCATGGATGCTAACTATAGTTTCCTTGAGACGATAATGTTCTTTCATGTTTTGCAAGATAATTATTTCTCAAGGCTCAGGGCCCGATGCGGACACATTTTGATACAGGTGCCACACTGTATACATTTTTCTATGTCCTGGACAATACCCCATTCCTCATCAAAGGAAAATACATGTCCGGGACAAACCGATATACAGGCTCCACATTCTACACATTCTTCCTCATCCCTGACTATCGGATGGTCTAGAACTGTTACTTCAGCACCCTTTGATTCCAGTGCTTTTCTTATAGCCTTGAAATCATCAGTTTCTACCTCGGCAATTATCTCTCCGTATGTGGAATCGAAATGTGCCTGCGAAATGTTCAGGGCAGTTCTGGTTTCAATTATTGATTCTGCAAGTATGGGCTCACCTATGACATTGGACGAAATGCTGATCTTTATCATCATCCTCACCGCCTCCTGGCAAACAGTTTGCTGATATCATTACTCGTGATTATACCGATTACATATCTGTCCTTATCTATCACAGGCATTGCTGATACTTCTTTCATGTCCAGATTGCGTGCTGCAATATCTATGGGATCGGTGGCATTGGAGGTGAGGACCTTTTTTGTCATTATATCCTTCACATAATTACATCCCGTTTCAGCAACAGCTTTGGATATGTCCCATGCAGTCACAATACCTGCCAGTTTTCCATCCTCTGAAACAACAGGCAAATGGCTAAAAGTATTTTCCATGATCATTTTAGCTGCTTCATGGAAAGTTGCATTCTCATCGATGACTACTACATCCTTTGCCATTATATCCTGTACCAGAGGGTTTCTCGTTGTTTGTCTCATCGGTTTGCATGTGGCTTTTGCAGGAAGTCTCTGGGAGGGGGTGTTTACAAAAAAATCTCCAGCTGCGACCCATTTTTTCAGTTCCTCTGCAATCTCACGTGATTTTTTGAAACTTGACATAGAGGAGGTGGGTGTATCTTTGCCGTTTATTTCGATGCTACCGGAGCGTAGTTCTTCATAATTGACCTTTCTGATAACAGGCCTGTCCCGACTTGGCACCCCGTAATCCAGTACGTTTGTCACTACATCTTTATCTGTAACTGCGGTTGATTGTGCAAGTTGTTCATTCAGGATAGGTATAGGTATGCCCATCCCAACGTAGAGGGAAGTGCCGTATTCATGGAAATTTGCCGCACGAATATAATCGGCACTCATATCTTTCAGGTCACCCCTAAGCATCAATGTACCAAAATTAGTTTCCGGGCTGTGCTGTGTTCCTTCCCCAATAATATGTCCTTTTGCCCCACCAAGGAAGATAGGGGTGCCAACTCCTATTGTCTGGTAATCAGGATCATTGGATAATGGTGATAGTACACCAGCGCCGGAATAGGTTACATTTCCATAGTTGGGAAGTAACGAACCCATATATGTGTAAATCGTTCTGTTTATGCCGTTAGTAGCAACATTGTATTTCTGATATCCGTTACGGGGGTTGATCATGATTGCCTGGTTCAGGTCATATATGTTGAGTGTAGTGTCAAGTGTTTTTCTGGGATAACAATCGGTACCATAAGATGTGGCGTGAAGATCAATGGATTTACCGCGTATCAGGTCCTCAATTACATGGGCCCCACCATAATCGAAACCTTCAGTTTCGGAAAGTTGTCCTGCGCCTATAAAGGCATCTACTGCAGCTACGCCTGAGTAGGCTTCCACGCCATTCAAAAAAACCTTATTCATTTTCATTGGTGGTTCTGAATGACCGAAATTGAGCCAGACTCCTGAGGAGCACATTGCTCCAAATGTACCTGTGGTAACTACATCAACTTCCTTAGCAGCCTCTTTTGCACCCAGTTCTCCTACTATACCTGCCATTTCCTCAGCCGTCACAACATTGACATTACCCTCTTTTATTCTCCTGTTTATCTCCTCTATGGATTTTTCTACCATGAAATCTACCTCTTTTAATATCATTTGGTAATATTAGAGTACCTATATATTACTTCTGGTTATTGGATGTAATTCTTTTTTTGTTTTTGTGAATCAAAGAGTTATTATATTTGATGAAATATATGGCAAATGGGAGTTGGTATGATGTTAAGGGGGTACTAGCTTACATAATTCATTATTTGGCAATATGTTCTATGAAATCCTGGCAGAGGATATGTCATTTGACCAAAAGATGGAAGAAATTGCAAAAGTCCTTCCTCAAATACTTCGATATCCGGAGAAGGCGTCTGCAAGGATATTATTTGGTCCTTATTCTTATAAGTCTCCTGTTTTTAAGCAGGGTAAATATCAAATCTCCTCTTCAAATATACCCAAAAATGAAGAGAAAAGCCATGCGTTATGGCTGGAGTTATTTTATAAGGATCTTTCATTGAAAAATAATTACGAACCTTTCACTTCTGATGAAAAACAAAAACTTGATTTTATTGCAAAAATTTTGTCTGTATTTATTGATAAAGAGATCGAAGCGAAAAAAGTCCGGTATGATTACGATTTCCTTCTGGGCAGTACAAATGAAATTCCCTATTCCCTCAACAGTGAAGGAAAAATTGTCTATATTTCACCCAACATTCAAGAATACGGTTTGCGTCCTGAACAAATGCTTTCCCGGCCATTTGCAGATTATGTATGTCTGGGTGATAGGGATGAGTGGTTGAATATATTTAACAAAATAAAATCAGTGGATAATTTACCCCTTAAAGCACAGATACGTATCCAGAATGGCAATAAAGAATTGCATTGGTTCCAGAACCGTATAGATCCAATATATGATGAAATGGGAAACTTTTTGGGAATTAATGGTATAGCTAATGATATAAACAGGAGGAAAGAGGCGGAAATCCATTCTCAGAAACAGTCCAATGCGTTTCGTTTCCTAGCAAGAGCGTGTAATCAGTTGGTAGACCCATTTTTTGAAGATATTGATCTGCTTATAGAACCAATTCTGGAAAAGATCAGGGAAATTCTTGATGCAGATTCAATTTTTATATATGAACTAAACCATAGCGAAAATAATATGCATCTAACACATTACACTTGTGTGCCACCCTTAAAAGGAAGATGCGAACTGGCAATGGATAAATTAAGCTCACTGTCAACTGCACAATTCCCGACTGTAATTGAGAAATTCCAGAAAAATGAGCCCTATTACGTGAATTCTATAGAGCAACTTCCAGATTCTGAAAAAAATCTGAAAGGACTCTTGACAACATTGGATATTGAATCGGCTCAGATTATGCCTGTACATGTCGAAAATCAGTTAGTAGGATTTATCGGTGTAGTTTCGGCCACAAAAAACAAAAATTGGCCATCCTATAGTGATGGTCTCCTCAGGATATTGTTTGATTCCATATTCAATGCAAAGGAACGTGGTAAGACCTATATGATGCTTGATAATACAATGCACCTTTACCGTTCTCTTTTTGACAGATCAAATGATGCTATCTTAATCCACTCTTCTGAGGGTACAATAATAGATGCCAATAGAAGTGCCTGCAAAATAATTGGCTGTTCTCATTCTGATATCTTATCTATGAAAATTGCTGATCTTTATCCTCATGAATCTGAATATATGGCACAGTCCCAATCAGCAATCCAAAAAACATTGAATGAAGGATCTACACGTTTTGAATCGAAAATTAAACATATGAATGATTCAGTTATTGATGTTGAGATCAGTTCTTCTGTACTTGATAAAGAAAATAGTATCATGCTCAGTATAGTACGAGATATTACTGAACGTAAAAGTTCAGAACTGGAACTGGAAAATTATCGCAAACATCTGGGAGAAATTGTGGATCAACGTACCTCTGAACTCCAAACTGCCAATTCCTGGGTCTCTGCTCTCTATGACAATGCTCCTATAGGTATCGGTGTGCTCAATAAAGATCTGGAATTGATTGACCTTAATAAAGGTATGGCCGAAATTACTGGCATTCCTAGAGAAAATATTGTAGGTAAATCTCTATTTTCTATATGCACTGAAGAATCTTCGAGGTATCTTGATAGCGACTTAGGGCCAGATATCCATGAAATACAATTTTCTACAGAATTACACTGGGTATGCAATAAAAAACACATCTGTATACAGTTCAATTCTCAGCCACTTGGTTTGAGTGATTCTCCTCAAAAGGTAATCTTTACTGCACAGGACATTACAAGAAGAAAACAGGCTGAAATCGCTCTTAAAAACTATGCAGGTCAATTGGAGAAATCTAATGAAATGAAGGACCTTTTTACCGATATAATGCGCCATGATCTTTTAAATCCTGCAAATATCGTGAAAGGTTTTACAGACGTACTCATTAAGAAAGAAAAGGAAGAAAAAAAGATTCATTTTTTATCAAAGATCAGGGATAACACAGAACGCTTGATCGATATGATCGAAAACGCAGCTTATCTGTCCAAACTTGAATCTACTGAAACCCTTGAGCTGCAAAAGATGGACCTGGGTCGAATATTAACTTCCTGCATTTCAGAGATGGTCCCTCTGGCTGAAAATAAAAATATGGATATAATACACGATCTGCAACAGCCATATCCTCTAAAAGCCAATCCTATAATCAAGGAGGTTTTTATCAATCTGCTTTCAAATGCAATCAAATATAGCCCTTCGGAAAGTTCAATTCATATAGGGGTGCAGGAAAACGACTCTTCATTTAAAGTAATGATTAAGGATAGGGGGTCTGGGATTGCTGATGATGATAAAACATACATATTTAACAGGTTTAACAGGGCACAAAAAGGAAGCATAAAGGGTACAGGTCTTGGACTTGCAATAGTAAAAAGAATTGTAGATTTGCATGGTGGCAGTGTTGGAGTGGAAGATAACCCACAAGGGTAGGGTAGTGTTTTCTGGGCATATATAAAAAAAGACCCTGAACACAATAGAAATTCATGTTTTGGGTAATTTCACATAAACTGTAGTACCCAATCTTTCCATACTCCTTGCCTATATACTTCCGTTATGAATATGATTACCCTTTTGCATATATGGAATCCCAGGCCAACACCATTATAGATGCGGGTTGTGGACCCAGCTATCTGGTAAAATATGTCAAAAATACGCGGAAGTTTTTCTTTTGGTATGCCTATACCATTATCCTTTATCTTTATGTGCATATATTCTTCTTCCTCTTTCAGGGTAATTTTTCTACCGGATCCTGTGTGAATTTTGAGGCATTGTCCAGTATATTCAGGAAAACGTATGTTAACCAGTTCCTGTCGCCATAGAGAAGGGATGATTTAATTTGAATATCAATGCCTATATCGACATCTTTTCCTTCTGTGTGGACTTTCATTTTATCCATAGCATCCGTTATGATTTCACCAACATCAACCTAGTCCACACATATTATAATGGTTATATTATTTTTATTTTCAATGTATGTCTTTTTCGCCATCTTTATGAGTGAAATATATATAGTATGTTTTGTTGCAATATTCTTGCATAAATGACCCATATAGTCGTATTACCCGTCCATCCTGTCGTCTAGTTTCCAAAAAGTTATATAAAGGCAGAAGGCTATACGGGACAGACCTTTAACATATCATATTAAAAGCTAAATTCAGAGTTGATTATATTGGCAATCGAGAACGGAGATTTCATAAAAGTATCATATACTGGTAAATTCGAAGGCGGTCTGATTTTTGACACTACCGATGAGGAACTGGCCAAGGAAAACCAGATATTCAATCCACGTGGAGTATATGGCGGTGATGTGGTAGTTGTAGGTGCCGGTCATACCATTAAAGGGCTTGACGAGGATTTTGTTGGCAAGGATGTTGGATACAAGGGAGAACTTGTCATTCCTCCTGAAAAAGGATTTGGAGAACATGACCCCAAGCAGGTCGAGACCATTTCCCTGAATAAGTTCGAGGACCGTAAAGCAACTCCTGGGATGGGTGTAGAAATAGAAGGAAAACGTGGTGTGGTCACCAAGGTCATCGGAAGACGTGCACGTGTTGACTTCAATCATCCCCTTGCAGGCAAAGAAGTAACCTATGAATACACTATTGATGAGAAACTCGAAGGTGATGTTGACAAAATAAATGGTTTGCTTTCTCTTTACACAGGTGTACCAGAAATCGAAGTTGAAGTTGAGGATAAGACTGCCATTATCAACATCCCTGTTGCACTGAGTTTCAACCAGCGCTGGCTCATGTCAAAGAACAGGATTGCTTCTGAGATAATCGAAAACATCGGAATGGAACAAGTCAAATTTGTCGAGACTTATCCGGTAGGATCCCCTGCATCTGCAGAAGAGGAAGAAGCAGAAAGCGAAGATTATGAATCAGGTGAAGAGTAATCTTCGCCAATCTTTTATATCATAAGCGCTGTTCACCCGATGCTTGTGATTGTTTTTCATTGTGCTGAGGTAGCCAAGCGGCCTACGGCGCCGGTCTTGAAAACCGGTGGTGCTCTGCGCCCCGGGAGTTCGAATCTCCCCCTCAGCGTCTTTTTATTTTTTTAACAATCAAAAAAAGGAAGGTAGATTATTCTTTCAGGAATTCCGTGACAGTTTTGCCGAATGAGCGAGCAGCTTTTGGATCTCTGGCAGTGATTATATGGCCATCTCTGATAACCTCTTTGTCCTTATAGTCAGCTCCTCCCCTTTTGATCTGTTTTACACTTTCCGGATCGCTGAATACGGTGCTCTTTTTACCTTTCAGTATTCCTGCTTTTGCCAGCACTACCGGTGATACACAGATAGCAGCGATCAATTTGTCCTGTTTGTAGGCATCCTGGACAATTTCGTGCAGTTCCTTGTTATCCCATAGATATTGCTTTGCCCCCCCGCCTCCTGAAATGACAATGGCATCATAACTATCGGCCTTTTCAGAGGAAATGGTCGTGTCGGGTTTGACTTTACCTCCAAGCATACCTTTGGCAACTTTATTTTGATTTGTTGCAACGGTTATATCAAATCCCGCATTTTCAAAGATCTCTCTGGGTTGAAGGAATTCTTCATCACGGAAATTTTTCTGGGCGATTACCATTAATATTTTCTTTTTATTATCCATATCGATCACCGTATTACGATATCTGCTGTATCCTATTTGGTATTACCGATTACAATACCAATGCAACAAATATCCTCGACTTCTCAGTTAGTTCTGGTTTCTGCAAATCTGGCGAATTAATTATCTCTATGTTTGAGATTATTAATCAGTTGTACGAGTTCCTGGCGCCGGAACATTCCTTTATGCATAATGCAGGCAACATTATCATCAAGCATTTTTCTGCTTTTGTTGGTAAGTTCCTGTGCAGTACAGACAATAATGGACTCTTCGAAATAGGATCATGGTTTTGGATATATTCAATAACATCATAGCCACTGAATTCTGGCATCATCAGGTCAAACAGTACTAATGTCAGGTTGCTTTTTTTGGATAATTTCTATTGCTTCTTTTCCTCCGGAAGCATCCAGTATCCCGAAACCTTCCGAATCCAGTATGGAATGGATAAGTTCTCTATCTTTTTCCTCATCATCTATCACAAGAATCGTTGTCTCTTCTGGTTTCATGCTTTTCCTGACTCTTTCAAGTGTTTCGATAAGATCGGTTTTGTCAAGAGGTTTAACAAAATAATCTTCAACTGCCCACATGCTGTCGATTTTGCCCTTGTCCAGTATAGATGTTATGATAACAGGTATGTCCCGTGTATGGCTGTCCTTTTTGAGTTTATCAAGTACGTTCCAGCCGTCCTGACCGGGCATCATTATATCAAGGGTGAAGGCAAGTGGTTTGAGTTCCTTGATATTTTTATTACCTGATCTCCTCTTTCCACTCCGATTGCATGGTATCCTTTCGAACTCAGCATCGCAAGCATAAGTTCTCTTGATTTTGGATCATCTTCAGCAACCACCACTAATGGATCATCTCCTTTAGGATTGTGAGGTGTAGCGACAAAGCTTTCCTCGTCAACTTTCGGTTCAGGCAGTTTCTTTTCAACTTTGTCTTCCGGTATCAATTCGTTTTTTCCGGAGGATCAACAGGTATGGAAAAAGTAAATGTGCTGCCTTTTCCTTCTTCACTTTCCACTTCAAGTGATCCGCTGTGAAGTTCTATGAACTTATTTATAAGTGCAAGCCCAAGCCCCGTACCTTCATATTCCCTATTTGACGTGGAATCAAGCTGGACAAAGGGTTTGAACAATTTGTCCCGATCACTTTCAGCAATGCCTATGCCTGTATCCTCTACAGCTACATGCACCATGTCTTCAGATGTGGAAGGAATAATTCTCACGTTGCCTCCCTCCGGGGTAAATTTTATCGCATTACTTAGCAGGTTATAAAGAATCTGCTTAATCTTTCCTTTATCTGCTCTTATTTTTGGAATGTTTTCGGCTGGGTCTATCTGTAGGTTTATGGATTTCTTGGCTGCCTGTGGTGAAATGATTGTTTTAACTTCTCTGAAAACATCATCCAAATAGAACATCTCGTAATGGAGTTCAATTTTTCCTGCTTCTACCTTCGATATGTCAAGGATGCTGTTAATGAGCTCGAGCAAATGTTTGCCACTTTTAAGCACATTTCCCACATACTTGGTTTGTTCTTCGTTCAGTTCCCCAAAAACCTGATCCAGTAGTATATCCGAAAATCCGATTATGGAATTAAGTGGGGTGCGCAATTCATGACTCATTGTCGCAAGGAATTCACTTTTTGTGCGGTTGGCAGTTTCAGCTTCGATTTTTGCATTTTCCATCTCAAGTTCTGCATGTTTACGTTTTGTGATGTCCACTACAATACCACTTACAATAACCGGATTCCCTTGTTTGTCCCTTTCTGTAATTGCACCCCTGTCGTGATACCATTTCCATTTACCATCTTTTGTTTTTATTCGGTAGTCCACTTCATAGGTAGGGCATATTCCTTCCATATGACAGCGCATTGCTTCCATTGCAATTTCTTTGTCCCGGGGATGCAGCAGTTTAATGAAATCAGTATAATGCGCATCTTTAAATTCATCCAGGGAATATCCCAGTCTGGTAACTTTACCGGGATCAAAGTTTACTTTGCCACCAGGAATTTCCATTTCCCACCAGCTAAGGTTACCTTCCCGCATTGCATTCTGTAGGCGATGTTGTAGTTTTCCAATCTGTTCTTCCGCTTCTTTCCTTTTGGAGATGTCCCGTGCAATACTGAGTATTACTTTTTCTTCACGATAATCAATGACTTTGCTGCTAATTTCCGTGGGAATTTTTTTGCCGTCTTTGGTCAGATGGATTGTTTCAAATATCAATGAACCGTTTTTCAGGATTTGTTCAATCATTTCGGGTACTTCTTTGGCATTTGTTTGACTATCAATATCCATGGGTGTCAGGTTTAGTAATTTTCCTCTGGTGTATCCAAGTCTTTTGCAGGCAATTTGATTTATCTCCAGAAAATTGCCCTTCAGATCATGGATGAAAATTGCATCAGCTGCGTTGTCAAAAATAGTATGGAACTTTTTTTCAGAATGGGTTAGTTTGTCTTCCGCATTCCTGCTCTTTATAGCCTTGCTTAGGCTTTTTGTCATCAATTCCATCAGTTTTTTTTCTTCATCCAGGAAGTCTGTGTCCTTTGAGGATTTGTTTTTGTAATACTCCAGTTTGCCTTTTGTATTTCCATTGATGTTGATGTTGTTTTCAAGTTTAAGGTCCGTTTCAAGGAAGCTGGTGCTTGTGAATATTTTATCTTCAAAAGTTATGCGTGCGAAATACTGATTTTCTCCACTGTTACCTGTCAGGAGTTCTGTAATATCTTTCATCAGCTTATCCGTATTCTCTGAAGATGCCAGGATATCGTAAAAACTGTCAAGACATTCCAATATCTGAAGGCCACAAAAATTTTCAAATTTAGCATCAGTATATTTTTCAGTGGTCATGGCTATCGGTTCCTCATTATATATACAAATAATCTGTTTGGTTTTTATTTATAATTATTACTTATAATAAACAGATATCTACTATTTTTGATCACAACTTATTTTTATATGAAAGGTATTGGCACATATGCTGTTTAACATCGACCTGATCTTATTTCAGACATTAACATTATATAAGAGAAAGTCATAGTGGGCCGAGTAAGTCTGTATCATAGGTTTTTACACAGCCTGTAAAAGGGCAGTGCTGGACCTTAGTTCCAGGGCTACGGGACGCAAGAATGTGTCCTTAAGGAGGTTAATAATGGCAGACGAAGAAATAAGACATCTTGTACGTATAATGAATACTGACTTGCAGGGTAAGCAGAAGGTCCTTTATGCACTCACTGGTATCAAGGGGATTGGCAGAAGGACTGCGAGACTTGTTGCAGAAAGTGCAGAAGTAGATCCATCAGAAACCATTGGTTATCTTTCTGATGAGGGTATTGCCAGGCTTAATGAAGCTATCGAAACATTTGAAAACCATCTTCCTGTGTGGATGCTTAATAGGCAAAAGGACTTGTTGACAGGCGAAAATAAACATCTTCTCGGACAGGATATTGACCTGACCATAAGGGAAGATTTGAACGATCTCAAAAAGATTCGTGCCTATCGTGGTATACGCCATGAAAGAGGTTTGAAGGTACGTGGACAGAGAACCAAATCCGCAGGACGCGGTGGGTCCACAATAGGTGTCAGCAAAACAAGATGAAGGTGATTTGATATGGTTTATCCCGGAAAGAAAAGAAAAAGTTATGACACCCCGAAGCACCCCTGGCAAGCTTCCCGTATGGCAAATGAGGTTGACCTGATTAAAAAATACGGCCTCAGGAATAAAAAAGAACTCTGGAAGGCACACAGTATTCTCAGACGTTACAGGGCAGATGCCCGTAGATTACTGGCTGATTCTGCAGAAGCTGAACTTACCGGTCATGCAAAGACTGAAGCAGACCAGATTCTATCTAAATTAATTCGTTATTCCATGATCAAAGGCGATGCCGAGATTGATGACATTCTGGCATTAAACACAGAAGCTATCCTTGAAAGAAGGCTTCAGACCCTTGTCCACAGACTTGGTTTGGCCAGAACCCCCAAGCAGGCAAGACAGTTTATTACCCATGGTCATATTGCAATTGGTGGTAAGAAGTTGACAGTTCCTGGTATGCTGGTGTCTAAGCAGGATGAGATGATGATCGATTACTACGATACATCACCTATGACAACCGAGTCACACCCGGAAAGACCCGC
The DNA here is from genome assembly GCF_001683555.1 of Methanohalophilus sp. DAL1. NCBI lineage: Archaea > Methanobacteriati > Methanobacteriota > Methanomicrobia > Methanosarcinales > Methanosarcinaceae > Methanohalophilus > Methanohalophilus sp. DAL1. Next base: position 83,556 of record NZ_MAFX01000033.1, read on the forward strand.
TCAGGTTGCATCTTCCCTTGTGGAGGAATGAAGGAGGTTTGAATTATGGCAAATGGAATATGGGCTGTTGCTCACATCAAATGTTCATTTAACAATACTATAATCACAGTTACCGATATAACCGGTGCTGAAACAATAGCAAAATCATCCGGTGGGATGGTAGTCAAAGCTGCAAGGGATGAAAGTTCTCCTTATACTGCTATGCAGATGGCCGGCCAGCTTGCAGATACTCTCAGGGATAAAGGTGTCGAAGGTGTACACATTCGTGTCCGTGCTCCCGGTGGTAACAAGCAGAGAAGTCCCGGTCCAGGTGCACAGGCAGCCATTAGGGCTTTCGCACGTGCAGGTATCAGGATTGGACGTATTGAGGATGTAACGCCTGTGCCACATGACGGTACCCGTCCAATAGGCGGCAGGCGCGTCTAATTGCAGTGTAACACATATAGACAGGTTTGTAATTTCACGAGGTTCCCGAAAATGGAAATCGATATACTTGAGCTGTCTGATAGATCTGCCAGATTTATTTTGTCGGATGTGGATGCAGCTTTTGCGAACGGATTGAGGCGGGCTATGCTTGCCGATGTCCCCACTCTCGCAATCGATGAAGTCAATATTTACAACAATACTTCAGTCCTTTATGATGAACAGATAGCTTTGAGACTGGCCCTGGTACCTCTTGTGACAAGTTTCGATGAGTTTACTCCTCATGAAGAGTGTTCCTGTGAAGAGGGGTGTCCGGCCTGTACGGTTTCCCTCACATTGAGTGTAGAAGCACCAATGGGTGAGGAAAAGACTGTTTATTCAGGGGACCTTGTATCCGCAGATCCTAAAGTAAAAGCTGCTGATTCCAACATCCCTGTTGTTAAGCTTAAAGGCGGGCAGCAACTTGTCCTTGAAGCGATTGCAAAGATGGGTTACGGTCACGACCACGCTAAATGGCAGGCAGGAGTTGCCTGTGGTTACAAAAATGTGCCAGTGATCAAAATTGAGGATTGTGATCTCTGCGAAAAGTGTGTTGAGGCCTGTCCTCGCGATATATTGGCCCTTGGTGAGGAATCTGCAGAAGTTGTGAATGATAGGCTATTGAATTGCTCTCTCTGCAAGCAGTGTGTAGAAGTCTGTGGGATTGATGCAATCTCGGTTCGTGAGAATGATACATCTTTTATTTTTACTCTTGAATCCGATGGTTCATATAGTGCAAAAGAGTTAATTATGAATGCAGTTAATACTATCAGGACGAAAGCTTCAACCCTTGATGACATCCTGGGTGAATTGTAATAGGAGACATCTTTTCCTATTATCCTTTTATAGGATCTAATAGCAGAAGCAAAAGTTCATAATTGGAATTTTTGTTGGCCATCCATATGGGCAAAGTATATATAGCATTGACCCATTTATGGCGAAAAACAACAGCGTGCGAGGGTTGCCCAGCCAGGCCAAAGGCGCTAGGTTGAGGGCCTAGTCTCGTAGGAGTTCGAGGGTTCGAATCCCTTCCCTCGCACCAAATACTTTTTTAAGCCATTAAAAACATTTGCATATTCACCTTTCTTGATTTTTATTTCCCATAATATTACATAGGCGCTCCTTAACTGTGTTATTTTAACGATAAGTTTAGGGTTTACTGCAGGCCAACTTAAACCCTCCTTTATCTTTTAGTGTGGTTTTGATAGGTCTGCGTTTTGCACAATAGTTAAATAGAATTGAGTTATTACAAAATTAGTTGATTAAATATCGCTCTATAGTCAAAGGGGGATTTATTCATTTCAATAAAGAATATCTGGGGTAAAATAGAGAATACACTAAAGTCAATAAAAGGCATCGAAGAAACTCTTTTACTGAATCAGGCTGACAGGTATTATATTTTTGGGCTTGAGGTTTCTGATGAAAAGAAATCCTCCGCCAGCCTTGGAATTAAAAATAATACCGGGGTAAAAAAAACACTTGGCTCACAGATTCTTGTCTCTTTCCTGACAAACCAGGAATATGATTGGCCAGAAAATAATCTGAAACTCATATACGGGGATGAAATTGTGGGTGAAGATATCAGTGATCCTCTGGAGCTTGCACGACTTGAAAAATGCAAGGATTGCTGTGTGATGGGTAACATAGTGTTTTATAATGATAGGTTCAAAGCCCTCAAATCACCGGGTTTAGGACTTGAAATGTTAATTCAGGCAAAACCTTTCCCTGAAGTTGAGAATATCTCCTGTGTTTCAGAAGCTATGGTTGCATTACCCTCAAGGTTAAGTGATTCCTATATCAAATCCAGGATGGGTATTGAATCGAACAACTCTATGGGAACTTTCCTGTTAGGTCTGGATTTAAAACCGGATTTTTGTGCAAATATGGATTATTGCGAACCAGCCGAAGTTTGTAATCTTTCACCCTGATTTCATCTTTTCTTTGCATAACTCCCAATAATCGGCAATAAATTGATAAAGTATTAGTGCTTGAACTCACTTTATATATTCAATAATCGAGAATTGATTTATTTATGGGCGTAAGTTTTTGATTTATATGATGGAAAGGAGATTTATATGTCTGTTTTGAGGGATACGGGATGCAATGTCCCTTCTACTATTGTTAGAAATTTTTATCCATTCTATAATCCGCAGAACGTTGAGGGTATGATTATTGGCAACGATCTTGACTCCCTTCTGAGCGCCTCTTTTCTTAAAACAAAATTTGGATGGGACATAGTTGGTGTCTATGACTATGAAACATTAAGTTTTTCATCTACTGTAGAAAATTTCCATAATAAGTTGCTTGAAGGAAAATATATTGCTGTGGATCTGGACATATATCATCCATGTATCTTCTCCATTGGGCATCACATAATAGGATCCAGCTGTCAGGACTGCCTTGAAGGTCATTCCAGTTCACTGAATCCAAATCTTCTAAGGGGCATCCATCTCCAAAGTTACAGGAGAAAGTATCCGTTAAGTACCATTCACTTTCTTCTCTGGCTGTTTGAATCAGAAGCGGGTCTGGGTATAAAGACCAGAAGTCTTGTATGGCTTGCGGATTCCTCTTATGTAAATGGACAGCGTCACAGATTCAGGTCGAATGTTCATGAATGGGTGATGAATTTTTTCAGTTCACCGGCATTTCTGGATTCTTTCGAATTAATTGATACGTATAAGTTTGAATATTTATTATCCGACTGGCTGTTTCCTCTCCTTAAGGGAACCGGGTTGAATGTCTCAAGGGGTCAGGTTAGGTCTTATCATCTGGGTCTTTCCGGTTATCAATGCCAGTGGACATCTACTGAAAAAGAAAGAGCCTGTATTCTTGCGATGCTTGAACTGATAGAACATATTACAGGTTGGCATGCCCCTACATTCCCGCGTAAATTTATCGAAATAAAAGGTGTTCGCAGGAGTATTGTTCTAAGCGATATTTTTAAAGATAGTACTAATCTGGATTCTTTTCTGCTAAAAAATAATGTGTTTTCTTTTGTATTTCCTACGTCAAAATCAATTAATTATACAACAGGAATTAAATTGTGATCCGGGTTAAGTCCAGATTGGTTTTATTGTGGATGTCTGTTTTAATCTTTTTTTTCCATTTTCTTAATTGCTTTCTCGATACTCCATCTACCTCTGCCCAATTCTTCGCCAATTATCTCTATAATATCTTTTTTGTTTTGTCCACTTTGGCGCAATTCCCTGTATCTTGTAAATAGGTAGTCTTCCTCCTGTGAAGTCCAGGAGTTTCCCTGGTTTTCCAGATTCTTGATGATAGGTTTGCGTAATTCCGGGATCATAAATCCAGGTTTAATGACACTGCTTTGTCCAATTTCCCGGGTTTTTGCTCTAAACATCGTTTCGGATATTTCAAAGCCAGTACAACGCCTATTCAGGCCAATTGCAACGGTTGCAGTTGAAAATCCGCCCAGGAACATGTCACAAACAAGGTCGCCTTCATTGCTACTGTATTGTATAATTTTCTTCAGGAGTTTATAGGGCAATTCATTCTTATTTTTAATTTTGCCGGGTTTGTACTCCCTGTTAATTATCCAGACATCTTCCCTGTCCCTGTAATTCAGTGACCTCCCATCTTCTGTTTTTTCACAGGTTCCGTATCTTGATTCCAGATTAAAGGTGCGCCTTTTGCCGGGTTTTTGGTAGTATAAAATATGATAATGGGAGGATACGTATTTTGTTTTTGTGTAAACACCAAAATTGTATTTCCATATTATGTGATTGATCTCCTCCAGATTTGTCTGGTACAGAGCATGGAGGATATGATAGAGATTTGTGTATCCGGAGACAATGTAGATGGAGCCACCCGGTTTTAGAATTCTTTCTGCTTCTTTAATCCAGGTCAGACTGAAATCTGCATATTTATCTTCCGGGATTTCTACGTATCCATCAATTACAAATTTTTCATTCCTATTGTAATGCTGGTGTAATTTGTCCCCTTTTATCCCATATGGAGGATCGGTAATTATCAGATCTACCGATCCATCGGGGATATGAGTTGCAGCTCCTGTAATGCAATCCTCATTGTAAAATACATTCCCATAAATTTCAGCGGGCTTCATTTTCAACTCCTTACGCCAGGTATTTTCATAACCTATCTGGAAGAATAAATAAATATTGTCTAAAAAGTGGCTGTTTTTGAGTCATTTATATTACTTTCACCTTGCTTGGAGGTCCTTAAAATAGCTTATATTCTTATTTCTTATTGAGGTGATAAGTATGGATGAATTCTTCAAAGGACTTATCGAGAGAACCAAACGCTATGAAAAACTGGACCACTTTAGGAACAATTAACAATAAAAAGGCTGGCCGGCTTTCATCACCCTCCCGTCATGGTTTCTGATGATACCGGCCTTTTATGAATTTTAGCTATTTTTTTCAGGTAATTTATTTGGTTGAGCATCAACATCTCTTACATCCAGTTTTCTCTCTATATTATGGATAAAATGCATTGTCCTGTTGGAAAGTGTTCTGCTTCTCTCTTCCTGTCTCTGCTGGTATGTACGGATGGATCGAAGGAAATCAATTTTCCTGAATTCCGGCCAGTATGGGGCGCAGAAATAGGCTGCACATTCATTTCCACATGCTTGCCAGGGGAGGAAATTCGAAACCCTTTCATTTCCCCCTGTGCGAATTATGAGATCAACATTTGATACGGCTGAATTTTCTTCCGGATATAGGTGTCTGGATATGGTTTTTTCAGTTATTTCACCCGTTTTGATATTCCCTGTTTTTATCTTCCTGGCAACTTCACGTATGGCCTGTATGATATCCTGTCTTCCGCCATAAGCAATTGCAATGTTAAGTTTTAGCCTGTCGTAGTCCTTTGTTGCCATCTCGACTTTATCAATACTCTGCAAGAGGTCCCCTGGCAAAAGGGTTCTGTCTCCAATTATGCGTACTTTCAGGCGTCTTTTATGTGTCCTTTCATCAACACACATCTCTTCAAGTCTGGTTCCTATAAGTTTTAGTATACTTTTCTTCTCATCTTTTTTCCTGTTGAAATTCTCAGTAGAAAAAGCATATATTGTCAATTCCTTGATGCCGCTTTCATAGGACCATTCAATGACTTTTTCAGTAATATCGGCTCCCCGGGCATGGCCGTATGAGGTGAATTTACCAAGTTTTTTGGCATATCTGCGGTTTCCATCCATTATAATAGCTATATGCTGCGGTAATTTAGAATTACGGATATTTTTTTCCAGAAAAAATTCATATCCTTTATACAACATTTCAGGTAATATCCGCCACATCATTATCAGAGCTACAGGTGATGTTAATAATTGTCAAGTACTGAACGTACGATATCCCTGTAATCATTTTTTAATAAATAGATATTGTGATCGCCGGTTACATCAATACTCAGGATTCCCAGGCGTGTGTTCATGAGCCCAACCATAGCTGAAACTCCCCTGTAACTGATATCAAAATTCTTTTCATGAAGGTATTTATAGATATCATTGGTGGTATATTTCCCGCCGTCAAGGAACAGTTTAAGCACCACTTTGCGTATCCCTGTTTCATCCCGGCCAAGATATTTTATCAGCCTTGATCTTACCCGGTTTTCAATGGTTTCCAGCACGAACACCTCTATCTAAACTATGTTATTTTTGCATATATATTTATGCTAACTTGTAATATGTATCCCAGAAAAGAAACAATCTCAAGACCTTTTATTTTTCTGATGCGGGATACCTGTTTGCCTGCCTTTTAAGGTTTGAACTGCCCCTTATTATTCATTTTAACATAAAAACATATTGTTTTATTTTAAGTTCAAGGGTATTTTTGCACTTTAAACAGGCATGCTTTCCACAATCAGGCCATCTGAGGTAGGGTATCTTTCAATAATTTCAATTTTATCACTAATGTCGCGGATATCATCTGCAATATCTTCAAGTATCCAGGATGCGATCTCAATTATATTTTCCTTTATTTCATACATTTCTTCAGGAACTTCAAATTCCTGCAATTGCTCAAGTATTTTAGCAGTATTTTTGGTATGTATTATTCCAAATATGATTGTTCCATCATCGGTTATTTCGTCAAATGAGCGAGAGGTATTTTCTGCAATCCTAATAAGACGTTTCCTTAACTGTATAGCGTCTTTATATGCAGATGAGCAGAAATGCCCCCTTCTAAAAAGTTTTATGACTTTTAATGCACTATCTCGTGAACCTGCTACCGCATTTGATATATCATCCTTTAACCGGTACCCTCTGCGATGCAATTCCCTGTAATTTGTATCTGTAAATTCCAGTTCATTGAAATTGATGTAACAATCAACGTTATCACACAAATCAGCAAACTTTCCAATACCTTCTATGGCAGGCACTTCGATTCCTGTTTCCAGCTCTGCTTGTTTACAATTGAGAATTGCCGTCTTAAATTTACTTTTTTTAATATTCTCCCATTCCTGCAGAGGAGGGTGAAAACGTATCTCGTCCAGTCCTGCTTCAACAAGATTATTAATTGCTTTTTCATCTACGGGTAAGGCAGTATAGAGATGAATATGGTACTTTTGTCCGAATGTGCTTTTCAGTAGATGGATGTAATGCAGGACCTTTCCCATTTCAAGGAGTGGTTCACCACCCGTAATTCCTGTTCCCAGGGCCTGCATACGCATGCTTTCTTCTATTACTTCATCATCGCATTGCACTTTCCTTTCATTGGCATATGCGGCATCGCCTTTTCTCTCTTCTGATAGCGGACAATAGAAACAATTCTTACCGCAACGACCGGTTATGTACAATACCATTTTTGCACCATCGCGGCACATTTTGCAACCGGTTGAAAGATAACTGTAAAAAGAGCCTGCTTCTGCTTGCTGGATATTTGCCATTGCTTTTGCATGAATATATAAGTATATAACTTTTTCTTTACCCATCGATTAACTAATATGAAATCAGTCATCATTTCATGGTACCTGGGTCACATGTAGCCGTATTCGGCTGCAAAGGCTGTAGAAAATGTATATCTATTTGCATTGAGAATGCAAATTTTATAGTTCCGGATGCGTTCAAATAGACATACAAAAGTGTAATGCTTGTGAGCAATGTGTTTCTCATTGTCCAAATAAGGCTCTTTTGTTGATGGATTAAGCAGCCATAAATCCTGCAGGTAAATCTCAAAAATGTTTCCGTTATATTTTTATTTGATAGCAGGTATGATTGAGACATGAAAAACATATGTTTTCCGGAATCTGTTGGTTATGTGAAAAGTACCTTTAAGGAACCTGTATTTGATGAAAAAATGTATTCATCAATTTCCTTTATTGAAATCTATCCTGATTTTGCAGAAGCCCTGGATGGAGTTGATGAATTTAAGAAAATCCAGATATTGTTTCAGTTTGACAAAAGTCAAGGCTATAAATTAAAGCAAAAGCGTCGAACCGATGGTAAATTGGTGGGGGTATTTGCCACCCGCAGTCCCCATAGGCCAAATAGTATAGGGATAACAACGGTAAACCTTCTTTCAGTCGACGGATTAACCCTGGAAGTGGAAGGCCTGGACGCCATAGATGGCACTCCTGTACTTGACATTAAACCGTATACCATCAAATTTGACTGAAAGAATTTTCTGGGATTCAGTTTTACCAATAAGTATAAATGATTGTTTTTACATTCAGCATGTGTCAAGCGGGCGTGTGGCCTAGCCAGGATATGGCGGCAGCCTCCTAAGCTGTAAGTCAGGGGTTCAACTCCCTTCACGCCCGCCATTTTCTTATTATGTAATTTATTATATTGTATTTCTTTTTATACCTAAGTTTGTAAATTCTTCTATTCTCTATTGCAATTAAATACTATGAAGTACGAATTATATATTGTTATACAAAGAATACTATATGTATTTGCGCAATATCGATTAATTCATAGAGGTGAGTTGATGAGAATAAGGATGTTGAATTCCAAATATGAGATTGAAACTCTTAAAGAAGATGAAGAAGTTGTACATCTTTCTTTCAGGCCGAGCAATACGGATATTATGCAGATTATCACCAGATGCAAGGGTTTAAGGGCTCTGCAATTGCCTTCATCCTACAGGAAAACTCTGTCAGATGTGGCAATTAAATTCCTTGAAATGGAAGATGTTGAGTTACTTGAAGGTGACCTGAAAAGTACTGGTATCTCAATGTATAAGGAAATCGATTCTGAAGAGTGATTATAGTTTTTTATAAGTATTATTTGCAATTTTTATATTCTTTAGCCCTGTCACCTGCAACTTCCAGACAGGGTTATTACAATTTTGACTCGATATTTTTATTTATCTTTTGTTCATTCGTACCATTCATGCTATTATTTCGGAGGAATCTAATATCCATAAGCAGTTACCGGGTATAATTCGTAAGGCTGTAATTGAGGATGTAACTCCCATGAAAGACCTCATAAACAGCTATGCGAAAAAAGAGATTATGTTACCCCGCTCTGTGGGGGAACTATATGAAAACATAAGGAATTTTTATGTTTATGAGGAAAATGGTGAAGTGATTGGTTGCTGTGCTCTTCAGGTTGTATGGGAAGATCTGGCCGAAATCCTGTCTTTTGCTGTTAAACCCGAACACACTGGAATGGGCATTGGGTCGATACTACTGGATACCAGTATCGAAGAGGGGAAAAACATCGGGGTGAAAAGAGCATTTACCCTTACTTACGTGCCGGAATTTTTTGAAAGACAGGGTTTTTCAAAAGTTGAAAAGGCATCACTGCCGCATAAGGTATGGGTAGGTTGCATAAAATGTCCAAAATTCCCGGATTGCAATGAAATTGCCTTGCTCAGGTATTTGTAATTTATTTATCATGATTTCACTCTTGCATTTAATAAAGGAAGGCTATGGATGATCAGGACCAGATTAAGGGATTTTGTACGTACAGATGAAGACTGTTTTTTTTCGGTAGTCGATTATTTCCACCCCGACGGTATAAGGGGAATACTAAGGTATGCTCCGGATGAGGAGGGGAATCGATTTGCAAACGGAATGAAGTACAGGAAATACGATTTCGCCGATTCTTTTGATTACATGCGCAAGCATCACCCGGATTGGATAGCTGATGTACATATAATTCCACAGGAACGGATTTCAGAAATTCTCAGCCCTGTAGATCGGGTGCCTGAAGTAGTTGACTCGGATGAACAAATCAAAACAATTGTTACGGTTCTTTCTGATGCTGGTATACCTATGAGCAAACAGGGAGTTACCGGTTCAATCCTCCCTGGTTTACAAAATGACATGTCTGATATTGATTTTGTGATTTACGGGCCGGACTGGTTTAAGGCACGTGATGCCATAAACAGGGCAAAACTATCCAGTTCCCTTATTGAGGCAATCGATGAGAATATGTGGCAACGTATTTACAGAAAACGCTCTCCTGAAATTTCATATGATGAGTTTCTTCTGCATGAATTGAGAAAAGGAAATCGTGGAATGGTAAATGGTACCTATTTTGATCTCCTCTTCACAAGAGATTGGGATCAGATACATCAGCCCCTGGAAAGGGGGACAGATACCAAGCATATACAAATAAAAGCTACTGTTACAGATGCGACATTTGCTTTTGATAATCCTGCGTTGTATAAAATTGATCATGAGGAGATAGACCATATCCTTTCATACACGCACACCTATTCGGGTCAGGCATTAACAGGAGAAAGAATAGAAGCAAGGGGAGTGGTTGAGGAGCTGGGACATAAAAAAAGGCTTGTAGTAGGTACTTCAAGGGAGCCCCGGGGTGAATGGATGCGCTCCCTTACGTTGCTTGAGAAAGAGGGTTTATTGTAATCAGCCCCCTCCAGTGGACTGATATACATTCTCCAGATTTCCTGAAGAGGCTTCCTCGTCCTGGCTGAGCAGGTAATCCTTTACATCGCTTGCACTGTATTCTTTTTCTCCCCTTTTTCCTACTTTTTCGTCTGATACTTTCAAGGTATCGACCCTGTAGTAAAGGTCTGTGGTATTCATCAGGGCCCATGTGCCTTCATCATCTTCCTTTATATCGACGATTTCTCCCAGAGTTCCAGTATTGAGATATCTCACCACCATGCCTTTTTCAAGGGGGTGACCGTCGATGTCAGATGTTTGTATTTGTTCCATTTATATTGCCTTCTTTAACTATTTGCAATCTCATTTTTGAGATCACTGAAATCCGCAACCCTTTCGGCAAATGCATTATGCCTGTGTATGCTTTCCTCATTTATCTGTTTAATAGTTATTACAGCATCATCGGGTAGGTGGGGGAACTTTTCTACAACTTTCTGTGCCATTGTTCTCACACAGTCTTCCACGAATTTTGGATTTCTGTGAGCGGTTTCTACCACAAAAGCTTCGTCCTGGCGCTTCAATAATTCGAAGACATTTGAACTCATGGAGTTTTCGATAACCTTTATTATCTCTTCCAGAGACACTTCGACATCACACTTTGTCTGGATAGAAATTATACCCCTGCCTCGCTGGTTGTGGGTGGGCATTGGCATCCTTTTGAGGAAAAGGGATATGGTCTTCTCATTCACTCCAAGTTCTGTAAGCTCTTTCATGGCCTTATCCCGCATAATTTCCTGTGCACAGGGGCATGCGGTCATTCCTACAACTTCTGAACCAATAAGTTTCTTGACTTCGATGTTGTTTTCTTCATCACGGGTTGCAAAGGATTCTGCGAATATATCGACAACTTCCTGACATTGCATTTTATTCACAGGCGCTTCACGTTTGATCACGTACTCACTTTTCATGATCACTTCTGCCTGAGTGGCATATTCATGTCTTGTGAGAAGATTTTGTGCAACATCTCCGCAAAGTTCTTCTATCTCATAAACAGGCATATTGACTGCCTTTTCGAGAACCTCATCTATAGCTTCAAAATTACGTGAAAGGTTTGCTCCTTTCCTGTCGGAAGGCAGATCAACAAAAATATCGAAAGTAGATATAAGGACTATTGGTCTTTTATCTTTTCTCTTGATCTCGACCAGTTTTTTCACGTCGGTTACACCGACTCTGGTGAGGTTTATCGGTATTTTTGGTTTATTTGCCTGAACATCTGGTAATTCTAATACTGGGAGTTCCATTTAAATGACCTCTAAACGGGTTAAGTAAAATAAATTGATTGTAATTGAAACTATAATTGAAACTTATTCATCGCATGTAAATGTTTTGTTGACGAATTTATTGTATGTGTTTACTACTGTGCATTAACCCTTTTGGTCGGTTTTCATTCAAATCATTATCAAAAGGCAACATTAAAAGTTAATTATATATACAACAACATTACAACTAATCAATAACCGGTAACGGTGGACAAGGTGATTAAATGTCTAAGTCAGAACCGAGAAATTTTGTATTAAGGGATGAAAAAGGAAACGAACATGGAGTATTTACAGGAAAGCAACCAAGACAGGCAGCTCTTAAAGTTGCAAACCGTGGTAAAGGCACCAAGAAAAACCCTGAAAAAATTATGCTCCGTGAAAGGGGGACCAAGAAAGTCCATGTTTTCTATGGTTGGAAAGAGGAAGTTGATGCTCCCAAGAACAAACCAGACTGGATGCCTGACAAAATCAACAAGCCTTTTGTAAGAAAAGAAAAACCAGGCATAATCAAACTTGAGCAAGTCTGATTATTTCTATTACTTTCTTATTATACTCATATAGGGGTTATCCCCTTGTTTATCTATTTTTCTTTACAAAAAGTTTAAAGCATTGTTTTCCTATGTAGCCTTTATGTCAGAAGGCTCGTATAAGAAGGAAAATATATTGATTGAAGCCCTTCCCTACATTCGTGAATTCTATGATTCATTTATGGTGATAAAGGTTGGAGGGCACGCAATGGTAGACCCCGAAATAATGAGTGCAATTGTTGAGGACATTGTGCTTCTCAGATTCGTGGGAATACATCCGGTAATCGTACATGGCGGCGGACCTGAAATTACTGAAAAAATGGAGCAGATGGGCAAGAAACCCGAATTTGTAGGCGGCTTGCGTATTACTGATGACGAGACCATGGAAATTGCCCGTATGGTCCTTGTAGGCAGCATCAATACGAAAATTGTGTCCCTGATTGGTCAGCACGGTGCAAAAGGTGTGGGTCTTTCCGGAAAAGACGGGAAAATGATAATGGCTCGCAAAAAACCTGCCCAGAGGGTTATGATAGAGGATATAGAGCACAGTGTGGACCTGGGGTGGGTTGGAGATACCGAAATAATCAATACGGAATTGATCCATATAGTGACAAATCAGGGCTACATACCTGTGATCTCTCCGATTGCTGTGGATAATGAGGGCAATGCCCTGAATATCAATGCAGATACGGTTGCCGGAGATATTGCCAAATCCCTGCAGGCCAAAAAACTCATTCTAATGACTGATGTGGCAGGACTTATGAGGGATCCTTCAGACACTACGACAAGGATTTCACGGGTGCTTGCACCTCAGGTAGAGGATCTAATTGATGAGGGAATTATTGGTGGCGGTATGATCCCCAAAATGCGCAGTGCATCCACAAGTGTAGAAAACGGTGTAGAAAGGGTGCATATAATAAATGGAAGTGTGCCCCATTCCATCCTTCTGGAACTGTTTACAGATGGCGGGATAGGCACTATGGTATTTTAAGTTTTCAGGATTTGATGGGGCAGCCAAAGGTTAACCCGTCAAGTTCCAGTACTTTTTCCCATTCTTCCTTGCAATCACAGTTGAGGTCTTCCAATATCGCGATATCCTGTGTGAGGGAATATTCCCTGATCATATCGGCAACCATGTGGCTGCATTCCCTGCAGTTATGAGGTCCACGCTTTGAGCCGGCTCCGACGGGATCCGATGTGATCACAAGATCAGGGTGATTCTTTTTGGACTCGATGAGTATCCGGACAACACTCCATAGCCAGGGCGGTCTATATTGGTTTCTTTCCCATAGGCGTTCCACAAAAGTTCCTCTCTGGACATTGCACAGGTTTATGGAGACTGTGTCAACCAGACTGACAATATCATCTATCGTATCTATAATGTCGTTCATTCCTTCGATTTCTGACAAAAAGGGTGGTTTGAGAAGCAGGTATGCCTTAACAGTAACACCTTTCTCATGAGCAAGTTGTGTCGCACGGGAAAAACCTGCATAGGTAAAACCCTTGTTTATGGAACGTTTGCGTATTAAATCACTGCTTGTCTCAAGACCAATAGCGATTTCAAAACCGGTGTTTTTTAGCACTTCTGTGCAGGAAGCAAGGGTATCTTCTGTTACAAATTCGGGTCGGGTTTCTACAATTACTTTCTTGATCCTTTCGTCTGCTTCCATTTTATTCAGTAGGGTTTCTCTGACTTGTGCATCAATTTCCTTTTCATCCAGGAAACTGCCGGATGTGAATATTTTTACTATGAATTCCTGCAATCCGGAAGAACGCTCAAGTGCTTTTTCGTACTGCTGCAATAGGTCTTCAGCTGATGGAGGTGTGGAGGCTCTGTCATAAACAAAACCACACATTGTACACCCTCCTTTTATCCCCCACCAGCATCCACAGGTCTTGAAAATAAGGGTTAGGGTATCTGTTATTTCTCCTTGAAGAAGATCTTTGCCTGTCCAGACAGCAGCAGGCTCATTGTTTGGAGCCTTTTTTATGCGTTGCTGCTGTCTAATTTCCAGTATTCTATCATTAAGATTCATTCGAACTCGATAGTAGCAGGTGGTTTTGGTGTTATGTCATAGACAACTCTTGCTGCTGTGGGGATTTCCCCGGTTATGCGCGAGCTGATTTTTCTGAGGGTATCCCAGGGTAAATCCAGGGCCTCTGCGGTCATACCATCTCTTGAACCTACTGCGCGCACTGCAACGATCCAGCCATGTACCCTTAGGTCGCCTTTTACGCCGGTCCCTTTGCCCAAAACTGCCGCGAATGTTTGCCAGGGGAAGAACTGTTCAAGCAGTTCTTCTTCCACAATCGCATTTGCTTCTCTGACAACTTCGATCTTTTCTCTTGTAACTTCTCCGATTATCCTTACTGAAAGTCCCGGTCCCGGGAAAGGCATTCTTTCACAGATTTCTTCTGGCAGTTCGAGCGCATGAGCGACTTCCCTTACCTCGTCCTTGTAGAGGTCATCAATAGGTTCTATAATATGTTTGAAATTGATATGTTCGGGCAGGCCGCCTACGTTGTGATGAGACTTGATACCACCATCGGATTCAATCTTATCCGGGTATATGGTCCCCTGGATCAGACATTCTGCCTCAACACCGAGTGCTTCTTCTTCAAAGACACGAATGAAAGTCTCACCGACAGCTTTTCTTTTTTCTTCTGGGTCCTTGATTCCCACCAGGCTGTCAAGGAAACGATCCTTTGCATCGATGATTTGGAGATTCATGTCACCGAATATTCCCTTTATTCGTTCGGTTTCACCTTTTCTCATAAGACCTGTGTCTATATAGATCGGTATCAGATTATCACCAATTGCACGGTGTGCAAGGACTGCACATACGGAACTGTCAACGCCTCCCGAGAGGGCGATGATCGTTTTGCCCTGCGCTTTGGCTTTTATTTTCTCGATTGCTTTTGGAATGAATTTTTCGGTTTTTACCATGAAAGGAAACTCCATATGGTTTATGATGATTTGTGCTTACTAGGGATTTGTATGACTTAATCGTACCGATGCAATTTTTGATTTATATAGATATGTTTTCCGGTCGGTAACTTGGTACTGTTCAGTAAAAGCATCTTTCCCATTGATAAGGCGTATATGAGTTTAGATTTTGATAATTTCTGATGTAATTATGATTAAACATCTGTATCCAGTTATTAATATGCTGAACAAGTCCCTCTTTATGTGGGAAATATTTATCGAACATCTTAATCCTCCTTTTAAAAGATTTGACCATCGCTCGATATAATTTCTGATATCCCCGGATATTACAGTTCTCTGAATCCCGGGTTTCGCTGTAGCAGTGTACCATGGCCCCCATCCACAACTGCCCTCTTTGGCATTTCTCCATATATTCGTTTCAAATCCTTAAAGAAAGATTTCGTAGTTAAGTGGTTCCTTGTAGGATATATCTTGGCATAGATTATTCTTTTAGAATCGG
>NZ_MAFX01000034.1:0-11050 GCF_001683555.1 Methanohalophilus sp. DAL1
TTTAACCATACCAAATCCACACAAAGGGAAAATTGGTGTGGCTTTACTAAAAAGAATTCTTAAGCAGGCCAAAATCGCCAGGGACAAATGGCTTGAAACAAATTAATATTGTTATTTTCACTCCCCCACAAACTCCGACAGCCCGTCCTCCAGGGAAACTTGCGGGACAAATCCCAGTGTTTGCGCCGCGCTGATATCGGCCACGCTATTGATGGTGACTGTTGGAGTATTGATTTTATGTATGTGCAGGCATGTCCGATTATTAGAGGAGGGTGTGTAAATCTGATTTTTCCGGGAATATAGGAGATAATGCCCTCTCATCGATATAATATTGATGTATTCAATTACATTGGATAGAAATTTGTACTTATGGCATACATTGCAGACGGAGTGTTTTCCTTTCAAAAAATATATATAAGAACCATTTCAATATTGGATTACTGAAGTGTGGCCCCATAAATTTTTATGATTCATGAGAGGAGGTATATTTAATGAGTAATTATCCCACACCACAAGAAAAACAGCGCCTTATTGAAAACTTCAAACAGAGATTGAAAAACCGGGCTTCACAACAAAATGAATTAAAAAAAGAGTTGACCCATATAGACGTAGAAGATCTCTTAAAGCCAATTACTATTTAACCATACACTTTTTCTGAGGGCATGTATGAAAGTGTACCCATTTTCATCGACAAGCGATCAACTCTTTGATATAATGGGTACATCAGACCCCAGCAGCTATCTGTTAAGATATCTGGATATCTGAATGCAAACACCGTTGTCATAGAAGAAGATTATATCGATAAAGATTATCTAATAGACTATGCCAACTATTATGCACGTTCATTCAAAGATTATAAGAAAAAGACTACACGACTACACTTTTTTACTAATTGTTTCAGTGAGAATGATTTTAGAGTGGGGTGTAGTACCTAAAAAGAGATATATTTAAATAATCACAAACCAATTTTCAATTATGTCAGAAGTGATCGACTCTGTAGAGATTGTGCATGAATTAAAAGCAATAAGGGAAGATCTTGATTTCATCAAAAGTCATATGATAGATATAGATTCAATTATGACGGAAGATGACAATCTGTCTTTGAATCAATACAGGTCTGAGAAGAGGGCTGGTACACTTATCTCCCACGAGGAACTAAAAAAAGAATTAGGATTATAATGTTTGATATAAATTATTCCAGGCAGGCTGCCAAATTCTTAAGGTCCCTTGACAACACCAATCTATCCAGAATGTTGAAAAAATTGAAAAACTGAAACATCACCCCATATTACATGATTCTAAAACTGTAATAGGGTATAACGAAAAACTGTATAGGGTCCGGGTTGGAAATTATCGAATATTATATGAAGTTAACTATAAGGACAACTTAATTGGAATTATCAAAATCCACAAACGTTCGAGGGTATACTGAAATTAATATCTTTTTAATGCTGCAAGGATGTCTTCTTTATCAAGTTGGGGATAATTTTCCAGAATATCATCGTATGTCCAGTTATTTCCCAGAAGTTCAATGACAAAATCTACCGATATCCTGGTCCCTTTGATTACAGGTTTGCCTGCGCAGATTTCGTGACTGATCGTTATCCTATCATTGGAGGGCATATTAATCCACTTCACCGTTTGACCGTAACAACTCGATATAATCTTCTTCGGACATTGGACAATTGAGCAAATCTTCAATTTGTTGTTTTGATTGTAATTTGAGTTGCTTTTTAATTGCAGATATCAGGCTTGGTCCATAT
Organism: Methanohalophilus sp. DAL1; assembly: GCF_001683555.1. NCBI lineage: Archaea > Methanobacteriati > Methanobacteriota > Methanomicrobia > Methanosarcinales > Methanosarcinaceae > Methanohalophilus > Methanohalophilus sp. DAL1. Next base: position 1,764 of record NZ_MAFX01000034.1, read on the forward strand.
TCTTTTTTCCCATGGCTGATACGGGTCTTGATATGAGTCCTTTTTCCATTATAGTAGAGCCAGAAATATTCGTGGTGGGTATGTTCAACCTGAAAGCCTTTTGATAAAAGAGCTTTTTCAATATCCCGGGGTTTAAAAACAGCCACCTGTAACACCATCAATCTCTACTTCAGTTACAAGTTTGAGAAGATTTTCTTTTATCTGCTGTGCTTTTGTGGTAAGATTGGAATCCGGCTCCCTGGAATAGACTTCCCATATAACAAAAAATTCTTCCCGGAAGGAGGCTATTAGCTCGTCCATATCAGATGCAACAAGGAATATATCCAGATCTCTGTTTTCCCCTTCCCATAACTCATCAACAAAATTGATATCCAATCCAAGCGGCCTGAGGAGTTTGAATTTGTGATTATCCCATTCTATTTCATTGAATAATATAGGGCTTGGCTGAGAAGCGAATAGGTCTTCTTCAATATTCAAAGATGAACTGACCTGCCTCCACGTCGATTTATAGATATTGCCATATGCAAGGGCTTTCTCAATTATTATTGGAGAATCGGCTGAATTCGGTTCCTGAAATACAAAATCGGTATTATGCAGACTCTGTGATTCGGACCGGCCCAGCATATCCATTGAATCATACATTTTTAGAACAGTGTCTGGATCAAGACTTTCTGTTGAACCCGGGGAAGGCAGGTACGTTTCACTCATTGACTAACTCCTCCAGCACTCTTCGGGATTCAGCCATTGCTTCACCATGCATTTTTATTATGTTCTCAATATCTGAATTCTCATTTAGCCCATAATGAAAATTGAAATCGGCCTTTATTTTTTCATTAATATCCGGCTGGATAATTAACTTTACTGTGAACCCATTGAATTCGTATTTGATTATACCACCAAGCTGGAAATTTTCCGAAAACAGAGATTCAAGCTTGTCGCCGGGACAATATATCTTCTGTAAGATGGGGTTTTCATATTCTAGCTCATATCCAAAGTTGAATCCAACTGCTTTATACGGCGTTTCAGGAAGATAGCGAACATATGATAGGATTTTTTCACAAAGAGAGTTTGCCTCTTTAATAAAATTCTTTTTTATTCCCAGTTGAAGGCGGTCAGGATCTACGAAAAATGAGAAACGTTCGGTTTCCACAACTGATAAGGCAGGGGTGTGTGTAAAAGATTTAATGCTGTCTGTCAAAATTCCTCTCTGCGACAACCAATCCCTGGAGACGATTGAAGGATTATGGTTTTTGGCTAAAAGAACAATATTTGCTCCGATTAAGGAAATGTCATGGATTCACCCCTTTCTCGTAAAAGTCATTGCCATGATATATAGCCATTTTGATATATATGTATGCCGTCAATCACTTCCCTCAGGAAGAGGGGGTCCTAGTTATAAACCTCACTCCCCCACAAACTCCGCCAGCCCGTCCTCCAGGGAAACTTGCGGGACAAATCCCAGTGTTTGCGCAGCGCTGATATCGGCCACGCTGTGGCGGATGTCGCCGGTGCGGGCGTCCTGGTATTCTACAGGCAGATCACTGTCAAAGACGTTCTGTACGATTTCGGCGAGCCGGTTGACAGTGGTCTGTGTGCCTGTGCCTGCATTGAAGACCCTGCCGATGGCTTCGTCCTTTTCGATCAGCAGTTCTACCAGATCCACGATGTCGTGCACGGAAATAAAATCGCGGGTCTGCTCGCCGTCGCCGAAGATTACCGGGGATTGGGAGGCTTTGGCACGTTCGATGAATTTGGTGATGACACCGGAGTAGGGATTGGAGGGATCCTGGCGGGGGCTGTAAATATTGAAGGGGCGCAGCACTGCTACGGGCAGGTCGAAGGCGCGGTGGTACATGAGGGCGTACTGTTCGCCGGTGAGTTTGCTGACGCCGTAGGGGGAGAGGGGTTGTGTGGGATGGTTTTCATCAATGGGAGTGTGCAGGGTATCGCCGTAGATGGCGGCGGAGCTGAAGTAGACGAAGCGTTTCAGATTTGTCCGGCGGGCGGCCTCGAGGAGGTTGAGGGTGGCGAGAATATTGTTTTCGCAGTCAAAGAGCGGCTGGTCCAGGGAGCGGTTGACATCGATCTGGGCGGCGGTGTGGATAACAATATCGGCCTGCCCGACCAGCCGCACCACTTCCGGGCCCTGGATGTCGCCGATGACCAGCTGGACTCCTGCGGGTACTTCGTGTCGGCAGGGAGAGGATGTATTGTCCAGCACGATTACCCTGTTGTCGGTGCAGAAGCGGTCGGTCAGATACGAGCCGACCTGGCCCAGCCCGCCGGTGATGAGGATTGTTTGGGAGTGCATGGTTTGTGGGAGGTGTTTTTGAGATATAAATTTGGTGTACACATGCATTTCAATATGATTGATAATTGCAACATTTAGATAGCAATACCTTTTTTTATAACAAGCACTATATGAATCTCAACATAGTTATATATGATAAATCCAATCCCCATAACAATATTTCACAGGGTGGTAGAAATTAACAAAATCCCATTAAATACTGTGGCGGTGATTTCCTGACCAGCGTGGCTGCTATCCTGCCGGCACTTGATGAGGAGATCGCCATTGGTAGTATGGTGCTTCTTGTGAAAAAGTATGCGGACAGGGTTATTGTTGTAGATGACGGCAGTCATGACCGTACCACCTGTGTTGCAACCTAGGCAGGAGCAGAGGTTATACAGCATCCTCATAATAAGGGCAAGGGGGCTGCGTTTAAGAGCGGGTTTGAGCAGGCCCGGGATTCGGATATTATTGTTACAATGGATACCGATGGCCAGCATAATCCGGCAGATATTCCTGCACTGATAAAGCCGATTATGGATGACAAAGCCGATATGGTCAATGGGAGTCGGTATCTGGATGGCAATGATGAAAATACGCCCGCCTACCGTCGTGTCGGCCAGACAGTCCTGGACACTGCAACCAGTGTGAATACCGGTATCGATCTGACCGATTCTCAGAGCGGCTTCAGGGCATTTCGGACGAATATGGCTGATGTATTCAGTTTCCATTGCGATAATCTGGCCATTGAAAGCGAGATGTTGGCCGAGGCTGCCAATGCGAACCTGCGAATACAGGAAGTGCCCATCGGTGTGAGGTATGACGTGGATTGTTCCAGCGAAAACCCGGTAAAACACGGCCTTGGAGTGCTGGTGCGAGTGCTCAAGGATATGGAGTTCCACAGGCCGCTTTATTATTTCACTTTACCCGGTCTGATCTTTGGAGGAGTCGGTTTATATCTGGGTCTGAGATCCCTGCAGACCTTCTATCACGGAGGAGCCTTACATTTCGGGCCAACCATTTTAATGACTGTCCTGATGCTTGTGGGTACATTTATGGCTTTTACAGGGATAATGCTGGACTCGATGAGACGGATGATGCAGAGGATGAAATGATCAAACTTTGAAGGTATAATTATGCAACAGGATATAAAAGGGAAAAAAATTTTAATAACTGGTGGGACTGGCTCTTTTGGTAATGCATTCATCGATTTTTCAAAAAATTGTGACATAAAACATGTTGTTTTCAGCCGAGATGAGAAAAAACAACATGACATGTTTATTGAAAGAACTGACAATAATATCGAATATATTGTTGGTGACATAAGAGATAAAAGTAAATTATTGGATTATTGCCAGGATGTTGATTATATATTTCATGCAGCAGCTTTGAAGCATGTTCCAACAGGAGAGAACTTTCCAGAAGAAGTAATCAATACAAACATATTGGGAACTAAAAACGTTATTGAAGCTGCAGAAAAATGTGGTGTAGAAAAGATAATAAATTTAAGCACTGACAAAGCAGTATATCCAATTAACGCCTATGGAATGAGCAAAGCCCTTGCTGAAAAATTAATGTCTGCCCACAAAGGCGACACTGTTTGTGTAAATCTTAGATACGGAAATGTTATCGGTTCAAGAGGATCTGTCATACCTTTGTTTATCAATAAAATAAAAGAAGGACTCCCACTTACAATAACCAATGCTAATATGACAAGGTTCTTGTTGCCCCTAAGTCACGCAGTTGCTTTGTCAAAGAAATGTCTTGAAATCGGAGATAAAGGTGATCTCTTCGTAATGAGACCTCCAGCAGCAACAATAAGCACCATAATTGAAGCACTGGAATTACATTTTGAAGATTCCTTTGAAAAAAAAATCATTGGAATTCGTCCAGGAGAAAAAATGGACGAAGCCCTTCTCACACCTGAAGAAATACACAGGGCATTCAGCTTTACAGATGATGGCATTGACTATATGAAAATTCCAAAATTGGATGCAAATATTGGAGACTTTTTCTACCAGGGGGAAGATTCAAAAATCCCTGATGCTTTTACTTCAGCAAATACAGTTCAATTAAACGCTGAAGAAACATTGCGTCTAATCAAAGAAGCAGGAATTCTGTAATCGGTGTACTCTTATGAAAATTGGAATTACAGGAGCAAATGGATTTATCGGCAAGCATCTAACAGATGCTCTGGAAGATCCAATCATTTTTCATGGAGACCTAAATGAAACAGATGATGTTAGAAAATTTGTTTTGGATTGCGATAGAATCTATCATCTCGCCGGAAAAAACAGAGCAGATACAGGAGAGATATTGAAGAATAATGTTGTTTCAACAGCAAATCTTATTCTTTCAATGAAATTAGAAAATAAGTATCCAGAACTAATTTTTGCCTCATCCCAACAGATTATTTGGAATGCAGATTCTGAATACGGATTCACAAAGGCATTAGAAGAAGAAATAGTCAAAAAAGCAAATAGATGGTGTATATATAGAATCCCTAATGTTTATGGGCCTGATGGTAAACCATTCTACAATTCTGTTGTAGCAACATTCTGTTACCAGATATCGAATGGAGAAAAAGTAACAATCAACGATCCAAATGCACAAAGGGAATTCATCTATATTGATGATCTAATCCAATATCTGCTCAATCCAGAATTTAGTACCTACAAATCTCCAAATGGAGAATTATTAACTATTGGAGAGATTTATTCATTCCTAACAGACAGGGTTGGGGAACACAAGAAGTTGAAGATGTGCCTTGAATACTACAAAAAAGAGGTTGATTGATGTATCCAATTCATGAAAATGAAACCGGAAGTTTTCAGGAGCTTGCAAGGTCAAATGACGTTCAATTCGGACAATTGAGTTATTTAAAGATTGCCCCCCAGTGTTCACGCGGTAATCACTATCATAAAAGGAAAGAAGAATGGTTCTGTTGCCTTCATGGAAAATGTGAAATGGAATTGACGGACATCAGATCAAATTCATCAAGGTCCATTACAATGAATAGCTCCAAAAGAGAGTTTGTCAAAGTAAATCCATTTGAAAACCATATAATCACCAACCTAGACTCCAAAACTAATTGTGAATTATTGATAATCATAAGTGAAGAGTATGATGAAAGCGACCCAGATACATTCAGAATAGAGGAGCCGGTGAATTAATGACTAACTTAAAAGTGATGACTATTCTGGGAACCCGTCCAGAAATAATCCGTCTTTCCGAAATAATGAAGAAGTTGGATAGATATGTGGACCATATTCTTGTACACACCAATCAGAATTATGATTATGAATTGAATCAGATTTTCTTTGAAGAACTTAACTTAAGAAATCCAGATTATGTGCTAAGTGTCAAAAGTTCTTCAGTAGGAGGACAGATAGGTAACATCCTATCCCAAACAGAAGAAGTAATTCTTAAAGAAAAGCCGGATGCAGTATTGATCTTGGGCGATACGAATAGCGCACTCTCCTGCATTGTTGCAAAACGATTGAAAATCCCAGTGTTCCATATGGAAGCAGGCAATCGATGCTTTGATGACAGGGTTCCTGAAGAGATAAACAGAAGGATTGTTGATCATACATCCGACATAAATCTCCCATATACCGAATATGCAAGAAGAAACCTTCTGCGTGAAGGAGTGGATTCCGATAGTATCTTTGTTGTAGGTTCCCCGCTAAGAGAAGTCTTGGAAAGATACAAAGGCAAAATCGACAGTTCAAGTGTATTAGATGAACTGGGACTTGAAAAAGAAAAATATTTTTTGTTGAGTTTCCATAGAGAAGAAAACGTTGATAAAGAACGCAATTTGAGAAATATAGTCAATACTTTGGAAAACTTAGCTGAAAAGTATGGCTACCCTTTAATCATATCCACACATCCTCGTACAAAGATGAAACTTCAAGATCTGGAAATATCAGATAACAAATTGTTCAATTTTCACAAACCTTTTGGCATGTTTGATTATGTAAACTTGCAAAAAAATGCATATTGCGTCTTATCAGACAGCGGAACCATACATGAGGAAGCAGCCATTCTGGGAATACCCTCCCTCGTAATTAGAGAAAGCACCGAAAGACCAGAGGTGTTTGATACCGGAAATGTGATTCTAACTGGAATGGATTCCCAGACCATACTCCAGTCAATTGAGGTTGCAAGAAAACAGTACGAAGAAAACATAGAGTTTGCGACTCCAGAAGCATACCAAAATACAAACGTTTCAGACAGGGTACTGAAACTGATTATTGGAATGAGCAAACTTATTCGAAAGAAAAAGTACTATCTACTAGATGAATAAGAATTAAATGGGTATTGCTAACCATGAAAATACTTGTAGTCCAGGAATCCGATTGGATTGAAAGAGGACCTCATAACAGCCACCACATAATGGAGAGACTGTCAATAAGAGGACATGAGATCAGGGTCATAGACTATGAAATCCTCTGGAAAGAAAGCAATAATGAGAAGGGTTTAGTCTCTAAAAGAAAAACCTTCCATGACCAACACAAATCCATCGACAATGGGAATATAACAGTTATAAGGCCTTCAATAGTCAAACTTCCTGCTTTGAATTATCTCTCTTTGGTCCATACCCACCATAAAGAGATTGAAAAGCAAATCGATTCTTTCAAACCAGACGTTATTGTTGGCCTGGGAATTGTGAATACAAATATTGCAATAAGGTTGGCAAAAAAGAACAATATCCCATTTGTTTACTATGTCATGGATGTATTACATAGGCTTGTTCCACAAAACTATTTCCAGCCCCTTGCAGCACATATCGAAAGGAAAAATATGGAAAATGCTGATCGAGTAATCTCAGTTACCGAAGGCCTCAGGGAATACACGATATCAATGGGTGCTGACAGAGATAAAACAGAAGTAATACGTACTGGCATCGACTTCGACCATTTCAAAATTGACACCGATGGCAAAGAAATAAGGGAAAAATATGGAATAAAAGATGATGATATCGTCTTGTTCTTTATGGGATGGTTGTATACTTTTTCGGGCCTTAAAGAACTTGTTTCTGAGGTAATAAATCTCCCAAAAACTAGCAAAATCAAGCTATTTATTCTTGGAAAGGGAGAACTATGGGATTTTTTACAAAATCTTAAATCGTATGACAATTTCAATAAAATTACTATTGTTGGATGGCAGCCCTATGCAGATGTTCCTAAATATCTTGCAGCTGCGGACATTTGCCTACTTCCAGCTTATAATAATGACACAATGAAATACATAGTTCCAATAAAAATTTATGAATATATGACTATGGGAAAACCAGTCATAGCAACAGACCTCTATGGAATGGTTAAAGAATTTGGATATAACAGTGGAGTTACATATACTGACAAACCAGAAGAAATACTGAAACTTGCGCAACACTTAATAGAAAATGATCAACTAATCTCTGAAGGTAAAAAAGCTCAAGGGTTCGTTGCTAACAACTGTTGGGATAATATTTCAGAAGAATTTGAAAGATATTTAGAATCTATATCATAATACATTTAAGGATTATACATGTTGGTATAATCAATACTTAGCATTAAAAGAGGATATGATGAAAATACTGCAAGTAACAAATTTTTTTAAACCTTCGTGGGAAGGAGGCGGGCCTACAAGGGCAGCATACCAGATATCTAAAAAGCTCACCGAACATGGTCATAAAGTTACAGTATATACTACTGATGGATATAAATCAAGGCTGAAAGTAAAAAAAAACAAGCCTAAAGACGTAGATGGCATCCTTACATATTACTTTAGAAATTTATCGATATATATCTCGAGCAAATTCGTTTTTCCTATTCCATACACTGCCTTTCTTACAATAAGGAAAAATATTATGTCTTTTGATATTATCCATATACATGAATACAGAACTTTCTTGGCAATATTAATTCATTATTACGCAAAAAAAAATGATATTCCATATGTTGTGCAAGCTCGAGGTTCAGTACTACCTTTTTTTAAAAGACAAAAATTAAAAACTATCTTTGATATGTTTTTTTCAAATATATTATTAGATGCGTCAAAATTAATAGCTTTAAATGAAAGAGAAGTTGAAGAATATATTATGATGGGGGTTGATAAAAACAAAATAGAGATAATGTCCAATGGGATAGATATGGTGGAATATGCAAAATTACCAACGTTTGGTCAATTCCGAAAGAAATATCAGATAAATAACTACGACAATATAATTTTATTTTTAGGAAGAATTCATAAGATAAAAGGAGTTGATCTTCTTATTGATGCGTTTTCTGATTTGGTAAATAGGCTAGAAAATACAAAGCTTATTATTGCAGGACCCGATGATGGTTTGCTTACAGATATTCAAAATCAAGTCAAATTTCTGAGCGTAGAAGATAAAGTAATATTTACAGGACCACTCTACGATCAAGATAAATTAGAAGCTTATGTTGATGCAGATGTTTATGTATTACCAAGTGTTTCAGAATGTTTCCCCAATACTATATTAGAAGCTTGTGCCTGTAAAAAAGCGGTGGTTGTAACAGAAGGGTGTGGAATAAAAAATGTAATACATAATAATATTGGCTTTGTAGCAAATTTTGACAAATTAGATCTTTCTGACAAAATGTTTTCTCTTTTAACAGATGCAACTACCAGAAAAAAATTTGAACAAAATGCATATAATTTGGTCCTTGAGAAATACAACTGGGACAAAATAGGGAAAGATATGGAAAGATTATATGCGGAAACATTAAAAATAAATTGACAATATAATTAATAGAGTTAATGAATATGAAATTTTGAATTAAGAGGAGATACACATTCAATGAAAAAAAACATTTTTATTTTTATACTAGATATATTCATTCTGTTATTATCTTTTAGTCCTTCGTACTTATTATATAATCTCCAATCAGAAGATGCTTATTGGTATATGATATTTCCACTAGCTGAAACTTCCAAATATTTAGGGCATATAGATATGTCATCTAATATACCAGTGCACACATCATTT
>NZ_MAFX01000035.1:0-10063 GCF_001683555.1 Methanohalophilus sp. DAL1
ATGATGGAATCGAAAAATATGGCAGAATGTCAGAAAGCACCGCTAAAACGATTATTGGACAGATACTTTCTTTGATTTGATTAAGGTCAACTACGCATCCTTTACGAAAGTGACTTGAAAGCAGTCAACCACAGAACCCAGGGACTTTAGGCGTGGGAGGTATATCAAGTTTCATTTCCAGTCCGGCGCCTCGCCACTTCTAAGCAGCAGGAAATCGATCTCTGAGTGAGTCATTCCTTTTCTTTTGGCTTTCCTTTTTATGGATTTGACATATTTTTCTTCATCTTCAGGCTCAAGCATTCTCAAGAAATAACAGATCCAATTCAGATAGGCTCTCTTGCCAGGCAGCCATGACCTGTTCTCTACACTTTTTATCACATAATCCAGCACAAATTCAAATTCACTGAGTGTGAGGGGTCTCTTTTTGAATACTTCCGTCATAGTCGCGATAATCGATAACTCAAGGGGATGGGAGAAATAACTGATTTTATTCTCCAAGTGAAACATTATATTGAACAATCTCATTTCAACGTCATTATCGGTCAGATCCTGGTCCTGCTTATAATAGTACTGAGCGATGGTATGCTCGAGTTTGCCAATGTGGAAAGTATATTCATCCGGTCTTTCTTTCGGGTCCATACCTTCTTTGATCTCTGCAGTATCCTCATCAAGCAAATCGGCCAATGAATTGTCTTTATCTATATTTTCATTCATGTTTTGTCCCCTTAATCACAATTTTAGGCAAGTAATGGATGAAAAATTTAGTTGTAAAAAGCAATTCATATCTGGTGGTGCAATTTACATTGAACACAAATCACGGGATTACAGGTATGTCCTGAAGTCTTAGGAATGCTTGTCAGCCACCCAGACCAATGTTAATTGACATTCAAGCCTTTGCCGTCAGGGAGGGGTGGTTGACATTTCGTCAATGAGATAAATTTATCCTTTCTTCCAGACGCTTGTACATTCTGTCCATGAATTCCTCCCTATCAATCAAATCCATCATCCTTGTGAGAATATCACTATAGGTCTCCCCTTTATGGCCATAGTTTTTCAGTCTGTCTCTTATCGCTTTTGTTGTGGGGATAGTCGTCGTCTGGCTAACGTGTGTACTCATGTGTCCTATCTCCTATGATTATTAGACGTGTCAACTAATTCTTCTGGATGAATGCTTAATTGACATTTAACCCACTTCCGTTAGGGTGTAGTTGACTGCAGCCAAATTCAGCATTATGGGTATATTTGTTCACACGTTATTTATATTAAGTGAATAAAAATGGACATGAGATATGTCCCTGTGCAATTATAGAGCCTCTCACCTACTATAAGCAATCCTGTCCAGTTTCCTGGAAACCTCCGGCTTGTAGTAAGCCTCCCCGCAGGTATCACACACATAGGCAGATACTCTCAAAGAAACACGTTTCCCATCTGCTTTCTGGATTTCCACGTCGGTGTCTTTCTCAATCAATTTGCCCTGGCAGAAATTACAACTGTCCGGTAACATATTGATTCATATCTTCTGGATAGCCCAAATAGTCTTTGTCTGGAAGGAAATTTCTGGCTAATATGCAAAGGATTGATTTTATATATTATTGTTTGCACAATAATTGTTGTGGCAATAAAAAGTGAATTCATCATCAGGCAGCCAGAACCAGCTGGTAGATATAGATGCCTGCAATCCCGGATTGATAAATCCGGGCTTGTCTTCCATATACGATAAATCCTACTATTTTATCGAATACAGTCGACAAAATATACAGACATAATCTGTATCATTTCACCCTACTGTACCATCGCACAGCACCCACCATACAGATCACAATCCCGAATACCTCCGATATAAAAACCATCGATATGGCCGGGTCATAGCAGTTGGAGAAAACGTGCATCAGGTAATCCAGAAATCCGCCTGCAATCTCATCGGCCGGGAAACTCCAACCCAGAAACGGCCAGAACAAAACTTCGGGAGTCTGCCACATCGAATCTTCCAGTAAATGCAAAACTGCTGCACCGGGCAATACCAATAAGAAATCTGCCCGCCACTTCTGCCATATCAAAACAATAATGAGGCCAACCAGTATCCAGAAACTCAGGGTATGGGCAAATATCCTGCCGCTTGCAAGGGTATCTGCCAGCAAAAACCGGCCCAGCGGCTTGTCGATCAGATCCGGCAGCAGCGCTCCTATTGCCACAAACCCATAATTCACTTTGCCCTGCAACCTGGGCAGCCATTGCTCTGCCAGATAGAAGGCAAGTAAGGTCAGTCCGATATGGCCAAACACAAACATCAATGGTGGAATTATCAATAGATGTGTTTAAGTTTATGCTTATTTTTTAAATTTAGAGCAGGAAGTATCCTGCTCCATTTCAGCGATCGCCCTTTTGCCTGGTCAGAAGTGCTGCACCTGCAATGATTGCTGCTGTCGGATTGATACTGAGGCAGCAGGACTGATTTGAAGTAAGCGGAAACCTGCTTTATTATTATTTTTTTAGGACTTTTCTTCTTCTCTCAGTGTATTGAAAATTCGTTTCCCGGCTACAATATGAATTCTATACCTGCTGACCGAATAATATTTAAGTATTGTAACAATTGATTCTGCAATCAATTTGAGGGTACATATTGGCGGATATAAAAAAAATCCCTGTTGACATACAAATTGTCGTAGGCCTGGTACTCCTGACGGCAGTATTTATTCTTATTCCACAGCTCAGTGATTCAGCCATACGTACTGTGCTGGGTCTGCCCATGGTATTGTTCCTTCCGGGTTATGCCCTGATTGCCGCCCTATTTCCCAAAAACGATGACCTGGATGGTATTGAGCGTGTGGCCTTGAGTTTTGGTCTTAGCATTGCCGTTGTGCCTCTGATTGGCCTGGGATTGAACTACACACCCTGGGGTATCCGTCTGTTGCCTATCCTGATCTCATTATCCATCTTCACAATCGGTATGTGTATCATAGCCGTGGTGCGCCGCTCCAATCTGGTCGAGGAAGAAGCATTTTACGTCCCCCTAAGGCAATCCTACGAGTCCCTGCAGGATGAATTTCATTCAGAGTCCCAATCTCGGCTGGATAAGGCACTAACAATAATTCTGGTAATTTCGATTCTGGCCTCGGTCGTGACCCTGATCTACGTGATAGTGACCCCCAAACAGGGCGAACAATTCACCGAATTCTATATCCTGGGCCCGGGAGGAATGGCGGATGATTACCCGGTCAATTATACTCTCGGAGACAGTGGAAAGGTAATTATCGGGGTGGTAAATCATGAATATGAGGATGTCAATTATACTATTGACATACAATTGGAGAATCAATCCCTGCAAACCATACAAGAGGTAAACCTTGAGCATAATCAGACCTGGGAGCAACCTGTCACGATAACTCCGCCGTTTAACGGCACGGACATGAAACTGCAGTTTTTGCTTTACAAGAATGGTAATTACACAGAATCCTACAGGGACCTGCATCTCTGGATCAATGTATCGGAGGATGCAAATGAGTGAATTTCATCCTTTCAAAAACATGGATCTGCCGGATCTTTCAGATGTACAGTTTAACCGGGATTCAGCTGTAATCATGGTGCCGGTACTGCTCATTATGCTGGCAGAACTGCTACTTTTTGCCGAAATGGATTATCTTTCCATCTGTATCCATGTGGCTTTACTTCTCGGCCTGCCCCTGGCATCAATCCATTTTAGCAAAAAGGAAGTCACAATGGCCTTTCAGGCCCTGATGTTGCTGCCTCTGTTGCGCCTGGTAAATATCTCGATGCCTATCTTTTTCGATACGACCCTGTACGTATTCATATTCATTTATGCCCCACTTATAATTCCTGTTTATCTGGTTGCAAAAGATCAGGATATTACGCTTTCTTTAAGGGGGTTTAGGGATGTAAACAGGATGTGGCTGGTTTATATATTTCTGGCAATTCTTGTGGCGATTCTGATTGCCCAGGGAGAATATGCAATCCTGGCGAGTAGTTACCTGATTTCGGATCTGTCATTTATCAGTTTGCTCAAGATTTCTCTGGTAATGGTGATTTTTGTGGGTTTTGTTGAGGAGTTGATTTTCAGGTTCATACTCCAGACCAGGCTTGCAGATACTTTTGGAACATGGCCGGGTCTGATTATAACCAGTCTTTTGTTCGGTGTTATGCACTCGGGTTATGGTGCCCCTTTAGAAGTGTTTATGACGGCATTTGCAGGACTGATTCTGGGTTATATGTTCCTCAGGACTAAAAGTATCTCTTTTGTTTCTTTAACCCACGGATTTGTAAATGTATTCCTTTTTGGAGTAATCCCTCATCTGGGTCCCGGGTTGGGCCTGTTCTGATAACTAACAATCAACAGTCTATGAGATAGACTGCATTTCAAACCCAGTTCAAAACAATTCAAAATAAGTAAAAATTATGTGGGAAAAAGAGATGTAAAGGAAAATTACACTATTTCTGCTACCTTGAACACAACGATGGCCACAAAAGCCACCAAAAGTGGCATTATTCCCATGTTAAGAGATGTATTGAGTGTTTTATTCCATTTACTGGAAGCGGAAAGTATCTCTTTGGCTGATAATAGTAGAATAAGGCCGATTACAGCCAGTACGCCGTATTCCGGCAGTCCGATGCCCGTTGTCATTGAGATAGCACCTGCCGCGGATGAAATTGCACTGGTTGTTGAAATTACACTGGTAAGCACTATTATCCACTTCCTACCTATGTATATAGAAATATAATTATTTAAGTCTTTGCTTTACTCCAAATGAGGTTGTGATTTTTTAATATAATCAATTCATAGTGTGTAGTATTGGAATACTATGAATAATTATGAAATAAAAAATTAAATGTAAAAAAAGAGAAAATAGTTTCACACTATTTCTGCGACTTTGAATACCACTATTGCAACGAAAGCCACCAACAGTGGCATAATTCCCATATTCAGGGAGGTATTGAGTGTCCTGTTCCATTTGCTGGAAGCGGAAAGTATCTCTTTTGCCGATAACAATAAAATAAGTCCTATTACTGCCAGTACTCCATACTCCGGCAGCCCAATACCTGTGGTCATTGAAATGGCACCTGCCGCGGAAGAAATTGCACTGGTTGTTGAAATTACGCTTGTAAGCATGATTTTCCTCTGAAGTTCCTATTTTTAGGATTATAATATTACTATTAATAGGTATTGGTTTTTCCCGGAAAGAATATGCAGGTAAAAAACCTGCATATCAATTCCTTTACAGTTTTCTCCTTCTCAAAAGACCTGCTACTGCCAGCAATCCCGCAATGGCAAAGATTGCTTCAAATCCAGGTATTCCTTTATCTTCTTCCTGTGCAGTTACTGTGATCAGGTCCGTCTTCTCCACAACATCGGCTCCACCTTCGCCCTCAACTGTCAGTACAACAGTGTAGGTGCCAGGTTCTTCATAGGTGTGGGTTGGGTTCTGTTCTGTTGATGTGCTGCCGTCACCGAAGTCCCATTGCCAGGAGTCGACATTATCTGCCTCTGCTGTAAAGGTGACTTCCAATGGACTCTGTCCTTCTACAGGAGTTGCCGTGAAGTCCGCCTCCATCTCTGCTGGGCCAGTAACCGGTGCAGATTCCGTGTCAGCCACAATTGCGAAACTGGAAAAGCCCGGTGTGTCTGCAGTATAGTACACCTTATCTTCATCTTCTCCGATCATTGTGGTTGGAAGGGGTGTCCATTCTGTGGTGTATCTCAGCAATCTGATGTTTGAAGAGTCCACATCATTTTCATCCAGCCAGGTTTTGTCCACACTGAAGGAGATCGTAGCATCCTCGATCACATCTTCATAGAGTCTTGAACCTATCCAGATGTTAATATTGCTGTAGAGCAGACCTGACGGCTTTGTATCAACCAGAGTGGATGTGTCTTTCAGTACTTCGACTACTACACTGGTATAGCCTGCATTGATCAGCGGCGTGAAGATAATGTTTTCCACCGGTCCGCTGCCTTGAGCGAAACTGTAATCTGTCGGGGTATTCCTGGCTATGTATTTACCGGCTACTTCTCTTTGTTCAACGTTTTGATAGGATTCTCCACTTACAGCAGCTCCACTGACGCCTCCATCACTTCTACCTCCTCCGGCAGAGCCATTATCCTCCTCTTCTGCAGATACAGCAGGGTACTGGTTGAAGGCAAGTAGATCTCCTCCTGATCTGACCATTGTAAATAGGATATAATCGCCTTCATCAAGTCCTGCAGTATTTAAATTCAGGGTTGCAGTGGTATCAGATGAACTTACTTCTTTAATGACGACTTTGTCCTGTCCGGCGCTTGCATTGATCTTATCCTTGAAATCAGATGATGCTGGATTAGAGAAATCAATTCCTGTCAGAGATAGCCCTTCAAGAAGGGATACGTCATTTACGGATGTATTGAGGCCTTCTCTGCTTCCGTTGTATTGCATGTAGGCTTCTGCCCGGTATTCACTTTCCTCAATGTACATTGCTTCATATGTATAATCAGATAGAGGAGCATTCGGCATACTGATGGTAACTTTTTTTCCGCTTTCAGTATCTTCCACTTTTACAGTAGAATCGTAGTCTAAAACCGTGAATGCGGTGGCTGAGAGTAATCTATTGGTTGTGGCATCATCTTCCATGATCACTACTATATAGTCAGCAGGGTCAAGAGAGTCATAATTCACAGCGCAATTTCCTTTTTCATCAAGGGTTTTAATATCTGGATCTTTATCAGAATTCATCAAATTTGCAATATTATCTTTGTTTCCATCCATCAGCTTATCAATAGCCGAATACAATCCGGAAGCATTTGTCTTGATCAACGATATTTCCACAACTTTACCAGCAAAAGATTCTGAACCATCAAAAGTAAAAGACACATCATCACCAGTGACATACATCGGATGTGTTTTGTATGGATAGATGATAGTGTGGTCAGAGTAACTATCCACATTCAGATCGATGTCGACAGAAATCCCTTTTTTTGTGAATGTGGATTTATTTATTCCGTTATAAGTAAAAGAAATGGGATAGGGCAACTGGAATGGTTCTCCGCCCTGTAATTGTATCCAGTTGCCGTCTATATCAGACTCGTGGTTGGTAAAGTTAAACGTGGTGTCATCAACTGTCATATTCATAATGACATCATCGTTGGTTGCTGCTCCTGCAGATCCAAAAATAATCAATGCCGCTGATATTATAAGCAAAAATAATACAAAGATGCTATGTTTTAGTTCCCTCATATGTTCTTAATTCTCCGGTATGGTGTAATGTGTTAGGATTATAATGGCAATTTGCTTTTATTGATATTATGGTTACAAATTTTCAATTGATAAAACTTGTCCCTGAAAACTAATATTAATATGAGATTATCAAATTAGCTTTTCGCTTTAAAAGTGTAACTCATTTTCTCATTACCACTGAACGTTGCATGAGCGTAGCTCATGCATTATATTTATATATAAGAAAATATGCCAGTTCATGAAATATTATCACAATGTTTTGGACGGAATCTATACCAGAGATTCAATAGTCAGTTATCTGAACAAAGACAGCGTATCAATATGCCAGTTATTGTATTTCCTGGATATCGATGACATTGCTTCCTATGTAGAACGTAATTATTATGCCGATAAGGATTGGCACTTCAGGTATAAGATTTCTTCAATGATAAAGTTCATCGTTGTAAAATCCTACAGAAACCTCTCTTTTGAAAAAACAATATCTACCTTAACAAATGAGAAAGCCAGACTTCTGTGTTTTGAAGATGATAATGGTATTATTAATCTTCCCTCTCATGCAACACTGTTACTACTATGTAGTAACTCCCGTTAAATCTTCGATTTAACGCGATTAACCATTTTGTAAAATACAGGTTGGGGGAAGAGGGATTTAATGAAATAATGTTCAGGATTGGAAAGAAAATATCCAGAATTACAAAGATCAGGGATGTGAAAACAGATTCGACATCTCTTGAAGCATCCAGATATGATGGATATGCGGATTATAATCCGCATTACAAATGTAAGATGGATAAGGCACATATCACGATGATTGGTACACTTCCAATCTATATGACACATACAAAAGGTGCTGCAAATGATTCACCCGATGTATTGGTAAAAATGGGAGTGGACATCGATACTTATGCACTGGATGGGGGGTATGATTCGTTCAATAATCATGCTGATGTATAGTATAAATTGAAGGCAATACCTGTTTTGCGTGTATTCTTCTGATTCGAAAATACATAATGAGGGAACGATGAAACGAATAGATCACTGGGTCAATAAGATGTGGAAAATCGGCGGATCGATTCATATGAAGTATGAGAAAAAACTTCGTTTGCTCTATGAAAACGGAAGGAAAAAACAGGTAGGGATGCACCTGCGCAATAAACTTAAAAAATGGTATGCCAATATCGGACATACCTCATTGTCTGTTTTTCTTCATTTTCCAGGCCGTCATTGCTACCAGCCCAGCCACAACTCCTCCTATGAGTATCCACTCAGCATTCAGACCCTGTCTGGAATTTGCTGGTGTTTCAGAGCTGTCTTGTTGTCCGTTTTCAGCTGTGGTGTTTGTCTGATTACTATCAGTTTGATTATCAGTATTTGTTGTTTGCCTGGCTTCCCCTGCAATCGCAAAGGGAGAAAAATGAGTGACATTTGCTTGGTAAAGGGTATATTGATCATCCTTGGAGATCATATCCGTAGGCAGTCGAGTCCATTGGTCAGCATCCTCCTCATAATGCATTAAAACAACTGACTTTGGTTCAATGTTATCAATGTTATTATCCTCTATCCAGTTGTTTTCAACCTGGAAAATAACTTTTGCAGATTTGATATTTTCAGGAATCGCAAAACCGGCGTTTCCCACCCATATGTTAATGTGCTTATAAACGTTGCCATTTGGCTCTTTTTTGACCATTACTGATGTATCTTTTAAAACTTCTATTCGTACAGGTACATTCATTACAGTGATAGCGGATGTAAGATTGATGGACTTGATAGGGACTTCGGGGTTGGAAAAACGAAATTCCACTGGGGTATTACTGAAAACCCTTTTTGTGCTCAGTTCTTCTACATCCACATTATTATCTGAACTGTCCGGAGTGGAACCGCCTCCACCTCCTGAACTACCTGAGCCTCCGCTACTGCTGCCTGGAGACCTCAATGTAATAGTTTTTGTCTCACCTGCCACAGTTACTTTGAATTGTCCTGGAGGAATACTGATTGTATTATATTCTCCCTTAAATACACCATTTTCTACGTCTATATTCTGAGAAGCTGTAATTGTAAGATCCACAGAACTTGTTCCGGTTGCAGCCGGACCGTCAATTTGTATATCATAGGTTCCAGAAGGCACATTTGACTGGGATACTCTTGCCACACCCGAGGAGGATACATATTCTGCACTTTTTGTGATCCAGAATAGGATTTTGACCCGCACATTCAGATCCTCGACTCCCTCTGCCTTTACCATAAATGTATTGGATCCCTTTGGAATTTCTACATCATTGATGCGGTATTTATATTCTCCGCCTTTTACTGGCACGGTCTTGGTAAATTCCACATTGGCTTTAACCGAGTCGGCAGAAGATGTGCCGCTTATTGTAATTGTATCTCCAACTGTCGGATTTGAAGGAGACACTTCAAAAGCAGAGGCTGTGGAAATTCCCAGTATCAAAGCTATAAATAGTAATAATATACACTTATGTAATCGTTTCAATGGTGACACCTTTTATTGATATTATTGATATACTATACTCTCTTTTTCTACTAACAGTTTATATTTGTGATGTACAAAAAACTATCGAATATTTGTCATTCACAGACCAAAACCTAATATCAATTGGACACATCAGACTTAACAGAAAATGATACCAGAGGATACTGAAATGGATGTAAAAAAGGCCGTGATACCGGTGGCGGGGCTGGGGACCCGTTTCCTGCCGGTTACAAAATCAATGCCCAAAGAGATGCTGCCGATAATTGACACTCCTGTTATCCATTATGTGGTGCAGGAAGCCATTGAATCCGGGATAGATGACATCATATTTGTAACCGGGCGCAACAAGCGGGCG